>JAQWFD010000014.1 GCA_028704555.1 Desulfobacterales bacterium | reverse complement strand
AAGTCGTCCCACAACCAGGGCCTCCAGCATAGGCAATACGTGTTCGGAAATTCCGTTTGCCATCAGGACCTCATATATGGCTCAATTTGGCCAAATTTCACCCTCTACGCCATCAATTTTGGCGAACTTGGGTTAAGCTCTATCAAAAAAACAAGAAATGTCTTTGAAGGCTTAGGGCCCACTCAAAAATAACTTCACATTTTTACGCGGGTTTTAAAGTATAGTTCCAGTTAGGCAATCCTTCATGTTTTTCTATCGATAATTCTTTCATTTGTCTATCTGGTATTCTTTCACCTGTTGCATATTTTTTTCTTACAAAATGGGCTTTAACTTTCAATTCTGAAGAGGTTTTTGTCGTTCGAATATATTTGAGTGTTGCTTCATAAGAATCCAACGGACGACCTGCCCAATTTTTGCTTATTTCAGAAAATAAACGATATTCGATCGAATTCCACTTGGATGATCCTGGTGGATAATGGCTGACAAATACTGTCAGTCCGTATTGATCACATAATTTGCTTTATGTTAAGCTCAACATAAGGCATGTTATGTGAAGTTCAAAATTATGCCTGGCGTTAAATCGCTGCTGATTCTGTCATCTGAATTTGAACAGAATTTTGCTATGAAAACCTTCGAAACACCTGACCGCCATCACCCGTTATTGCCGGAGACCGTGCAGCCTTCACGGACATTGTCGCCGGAAGCAAGTTCCGCTTCGGCCCGGTCTTCAAACACGCGGGTGATTCTCAGTTGCCCCAGTTTTTTTCCGGGCATGAAAAACCGCTGTGCGCCGACGCCTTCGGCAACCTGTGAGCCGTCATAGACTTCAAGCAGATCTCCCGGCAGCAACCCCGTTTGTTTTCCTGAAGATATCACGAGCTTGTCTCCGGCGACGGATATCACGTAACCTGTCCACGGATCGGAGCTGATGATATCGCAAATACGTTCCGCTGAATCAAAGGCCATTTGACTGACGGTAGCTGTCAATTCCGGCAGATTCCGAATCAATGCCCCTTCCTCAAGCGCCACGGCTTCCTCAAGCTCTGTTTCACAAACCAGCGATTCATCCAGCAGCTTTGCGCCTGTCAACATCGAATAGACCTCCAGGGAAACCGTCATTCGAATCAGGCGACGGTCGGATTTAAACCAGAACCAGCCGTGTGTTTCATTATTCTGCGAAATATCGGTTATGGCGGCATTTACGATGGCATTAAAGCCGGAGGCTCGTCCTGCCGTGACCAGCTTCAGATTATCTGTTCCGCCTGTATTGTTTACCGGCAACCCCTCAAGCAGAACCCCGCTCCCCGGATGCTCCGATGTCACATACATGGCATAGGCATATTGAGATTTCAATTTCTGAACCAGTTCATCCTGTAATCTTTTTTCAATGCCCTGCCCCTGATACGCGCTCCTGTTCACAATCCGAACAATGCCGATTTTTTTTACGAGTGATGGGTCTTTAAACCGAATATCCTGAACAATTTTTTTTCCGGTTTTTTTCAGATTTGACACGGTCGTACAACCGGCTGCGGAGAAAACAAACGCGATTACAACAGATAAAACGATCAGAACCGATCTTCGACCGGTCATTTTTGAATTCCTTGGGTTTGATCTCGTCCGGGTTGATTTCATATGGCTATTATTCATCTCTTTCCTCATACTCGGCCGTAACCTGTGTTGTTATGCCGCCTCGTGCGGTAAAATCGCCTACCACCTGCATATACTTGGGCTTTACGGCCTCAGCCAGATTCTCCAATATATGATTGACCACATGTTCATAAAATATCCCGACGTTACGATATTGAAGCAGGTAATACTTCAGCGACTTCAATTCGACAATTTTCTGATTCGGCCGGTATTTAATAATGATACTTCCAAAATCAGGCAATCCCGTCATCGGGCACACGGACGTAAATTCAGGCTGTCGAATCATGATATCAATATCTCTCAGGCCCCGGTATTGATAGTCGATGACATCAAGAACGCCGGCATTAATCGTTTCGATGGTTTTTATCATATCGTTGACTGGTCTGTCAGAATTTTCGAGCATTCATTCTCCTGTATTTCACGATAAATTTCAGCTGCCATCACGAGTACAGCATTTTGGACGTGTATCCTCCGACAGTATCCATCCATAAAATCCGTTTTAAAAAGATGGCCGCTGGCGGGCGTTTCCAATACAGAAATGAAAATTTTTGCCAAAAGTCAAAGAATGCAATGGGTTATGCGGAGGCATACGCGGGTACGCCGCACAAACAATCCCGCAGATTGACGCAGAGATTTGGCAAAAAGACCATTTATGAATGGAAACTAATTAATTTAAAAACTTTTGTCAATCTATTAGAACCCGGTCTCACGGAACCGATGGATTCAAAAATCCGCGTCTTCCGCATCTAATTTTCCGGAATGCTCAAAGATGGCGTCCGGAACCGACAGTCACCGCCAGATACAACCCAGGGATGCCGGCCTTGCTGACCGCCTATAATCTTATTGACACGAGCCTGTTTTTTTGGTAGCAAAGCATAACAATTACAATTAATTATCATCAAAAGGCATCCGCATGAATTCACGTGACGATCAAATTCTCAAAACCAGCAAAGAAATCGTTGTAAAATTTATCGAACTGGGACGCGTTTCACCGACCGGGTTCCGCGATTTATTTTTCGATATTTATCATACGGTCAAAGAAGCGGTAACCGAACCGGAATCCTCTTCCGATAAACCGAAACAGGATCCCCCTTCATAACTCGTATCCATACGGAAATGTCATCAAATTCCCGCTGAATGAATATCTTCAAAAGATTCAGTGGGCTTCTGCCCAGTTTTTCCCGGAATCGATATTGACTTTCAGTGGGACTTTAAATTCCCAGACACCTTCCATCACGTCTTTTACAAGGGTCTTGACGGCTGCAAGCTCATCCGGCGGCACTTCAAAAATCAGTTCATCGTGTACGGTCAACAGCATCGAGGACTGAAGGCTGCGGCTCCGGAACTCGGCATCCACCTTGATCATGGCCAGTTTCAAAAGATCCGCTGCCGTGCCCTGAATCGGGGTGTTGATGGCAATTCGTTCGGCAAACTGACGAACCGTCCGGTTTGAGCTGTTAATATCCGGAAGCAGCCGGATACGCCCTAAAAGGGTGCTGGTCTGCCCGGTTTTTCCGGCATCTTCGATCGTCTGATCAATAAACCGCTTAACGCCTTTGTATCTCCTGAAATAATTATCAATATATGTTTTTGCCATTTTCTGACTGATGCCAAGCTCTCTTGACAGACTGAAGGGGCTCATCCCGTAAATAATACCGAAGTTAATCACCTTGGCCTGTCTCCTGAGTTCATCGGTAATCATCGACGGAAACACCTGAAACACCTCATTCGCCGTTCGGGTATGAATATCTTCGTCTTTCAGAAACGCGTCGATCAGAATCTCATCATCCGAGTAGTGCGCCAGAATGCGAAGCTCAATCTGAGAATAATCGGCCGAAAGCAGACGCCAGCCTTCTCTGGGAATAAAGGCCCTGCGAATGTTCTTCCCATCTTCAGAACGAATGGGGATATTCTGAAGATTCGGGTCCGAACTGCTCAGCCGGCCGGTAGCCGTCACCGTCTGGTTGTATGAGGTATGAATTCGACCGGTTTCCGGGTGGATCAGCTCCAGCAGGGCGTCCGTATAGGTAGATTTAAGCTTTGCCAGTTCTCTGTAACGCAATAACAGTGCCGGCAGTTCATGCCCCGAAGCCAGGGTTTTTAACACATCCACATCCGTAGAATATCCGGTCTTTTTCCTGGTTTTTTTCTGTACCGGAAGACGAAGTTTTTCAAACAGAATACATCCCAGCTGCTGGGATGACCTGATGTTAAATTTTTCACCGGCAACCGCATAAATGCGTTCTTCAAGCTGCTCCAGCTCATGTGCATAAGTTTTGGACAATGAGCGAAGCCGATCACTGTCCACACAGATACCTTTCATTTCCATCTTCATCAGCACGGGAATCAGGGGCATTTCAACGTCATTCATCAATTCGGAAAGCCCGAGTTTCTCCAGTCTGGGTTTAAGTTCATGGTATGCCATCAGCGTGATATCGGCATCTTCGCAGGCATACGGCACCGCTTTTTCAACGGGAACCTGTTCAAAGCCCGAGGCATTTTTGCCCTTGCCGGCAACCTCCTGGTAGGAAATCTTCCGGTAATCGAGAAAATCCAGTGCAATCTGGTCCAGATTATGCGCCCGTTTGGACGGATCGATCAGATAAGATGCCACCATGGTATCGGACAATACCCCGCAAAGCCTTATCCCGTTACGGCTGAGGACGATCCAGTCATATTTGATATTCTGCCCGATCTTTTTGATGTCCGGATTTTCCAACACGGGCTGAAGCCGGCTCAATACGTATTTGAGATCAAGCTGTTCCGGAGCGCCGGGATATCGATGCGCGCAGGGGATGTAAAACGCTTCATTGGCCCGTGTCGAAAACGACAAACCCACCAGATCTGCCCGCATCGGATTTACGGATGTGGTTTCCGTATCCAGGGCAAAGAGCCCTGCGGACTTGAGCTGATCAATCAGATGGGTCAGTCCGGATTCGCTCATCACGGCATGATACTGCTTCTGTGACTGATCCGACGGTCTGGAAAAGGTTTCGCACAGTTGTTTAAACTCCAGCTCCTTGAACAGGCCGTAGAGTGCATCTGCGTTGGGAGCGCCCATTTTACAGGCGTCCGGATCAAATTGAACCGGCACATCGGTATCGATCACAACCAGATGCCTGCTCAGCCGCGCCTGTTCCTCGTGCCGGATGAGGTTATCATGAAGATTTTTCCGGGAAACGCTGTCAATATGCTCATACAGGCCGTCAATACTCCCATGCGATTGAATCAGGGAAAGCGCCGTTTTAGGACCGATTCCCGGAACGCCGGGAATATTGTCCGAGCTGTCGCCGGAAAGGCCCATCACATCGATCATCTGACCGGGTTCGAGCCCGTATTCTGTCCGGATGGAATCAACCGATACGGTTCTATCCTTCATCGGGTCCCAAATCGTGGCATCGGCGGTTACCAGCTGCATGAAGTCCTTATCCCCTGTAACCATCACGACAGAAAAACCGGATTGTTCCGCCTGACGGGAAAGGGTGCCGATCAGGTCATCGGCTTCAAATCCGGTTTTTTCTTCGAGCGGAATATTGAAAGCCCGCGTCACCTCTTTGATGTAGGGAATCTGAACAGACAACGCATCGGGCATCGGGGGGCGGTTGGCCTTATACTGACTGTAGATTTCATGACGAAACGTCGGCCCTTTCGCATCGAATACCATGAGCACATAGGCCGGTGACCGATCCTCGATCAGTTTCATAAGCATCCGGGTAAACCCGAATACAGCGTTGGTCGGCAGTCCTTTTGAATTCGACAGATTGCGAATGGCATGAAACGCCCGGTGAATAAAGGCGCTTCCGTCAATCAAATACAGCGTTTTTTTCGTTTCCATAAAACAGGCATCCCTTATCAGGGCCGAGGCCCCGTAACCTACAATCCGATCTGGTCGGCGATCTGTGCCATGGCATCAAGACTGATGGCCACAAACGCATTCAGTTCAAAACCCAGTTTTTCACACTCCAGGATGCGTTCACGACTGACAGTCCGGGCAAAATGGGGCGTTTTCATCCGTTTGGTAACCGATTTCACCTTCACGGAAGAAATCTTTTTATCCGGATACACCAGCGCCGTTGCGACAATGAGACCGGTAATGGTTTCCGCACACACCAGCGCATGTTCAAACAGCGTTTCCCGCTCGAGTCCGAGGCCTTCGGCATTGTGTTTTCTGATAACGTTCACGATCACATCGGAGACCCCTTTTTCTTCAAGTATCCGGGCCGCAACGTCACCATGACGCGCGGGGTCCTCATCCACGATCTCGTAGTCCAGATCATGAAGCAATCCGGCGATTGCCCAGGCATGTTCATTTTCTCCAAGTTTTTTCGCCAGATGTCTCATAATGGCTTCCGAGGCGATACTATGTGAAATCAGCTTTTCATTTTTCAAATACTGCTTCAATAGAAGCATTGCTTCGTCTCTTGAAATTCCCGAACTGATCGTATCGGACATGATGCGGCTCCTGTGTCGGATTGGCGTATATAACCTCTTCCATGATCCTGCATTTTTCAGTGCAGGATGATTTTATTCCCATCAAATATTCTGTTGCGATTCATACCATCATTCATATCAAACGACAAGGATACGATGCCCGGATGCCGTTCAAAAAAAAAGCAGGGCCGGCTCTGGCTCTGCTTTCTTATATAATCCGAAACATTTTCAAAAAAGTGGTGCTCGGAAAATTCAAACAGAACAACACCTTCGAGGGGGGGCTCCGCCCGAGACACCTTTTTTCAAGTACTCAATCCGTTAAAACGTTCCCTGCCGATATCATCACCTGAGCCTAAGCCGCAACGGGTACCTGCGGATGCTACTGTCATCATGAAATGGTATCTGCCATACATTTAACGTTGAAAATTGAACTGGACGACGGAAACTGATTGCGAAGGAATCAAAAGAAAACAAATTCTCCCAGAACAGGGAAAACATATATGGAAAGCTGATTGGTAACCAGTTGAAAAACTATTACAATTGCTACATAATTATTTATCATCATTATATAAAATCAAAACAAACAAACCTCATTTATGAGATCAGAACGTTCCAAATATCTGCTGAGGAGAAAGCCTTATACTGAACCTTGTCTCTTCACAATAGTCTATGGCTGGAGAATCACCGCTTTCTCTTGATGAAACCTGAAATTCCTGAACCGAATGGAGTAATTTACAATTTTTTGAGCAAATATCCTTGGGAAGATGCCTGTTTGGACAATTTTTGCAAGGTGATGAAATCATAATGCCTCCTTTGGTCTGTTCAAATATGATTAATAAGATATCAACGATTTGACTTTCAGCGATGATACGATTACTTGAGGATTAATCTTGATACATTAATATTAACTTTTCGTGTTGATTGTCTATAGATTAACCTATTCATTTTTATAAGAAAATTTACCTATGGAATGGGAATTTACCCTATGCCGGCGCCAAAAACACCATACGGATCCAGGCGGAAAACGGGGATATTCCTCCGGGTATCATGCCTTGAAATAAACGAATGATTAATTATATGTTATCAGCATGTTATATTATATATAATGGTTTGGGATATTTTCTGAAACGCAGTATCTTTGCGAAATTAAAAAGGATGGGGGCATTCAACCGCCTGAATTCGATTATATATATTGCGAATCAGTCCGGAATCCGGCGGATAATTTATAAAAAGCAGTCTTTTATGAAGAGAATATGATTTAAAGCGCGGAAAAGCGCCTATGGACATGGGACCTTCCGGCTATCGCTGGAGCGGAGACACCGGCTTCAGGACAACCGCCGTGCGGGTTGGCAGATAAAGACTGAGCATATATCTGCTATGCCCCCAGGCCTGATATCCAATGGTATCATGATACTGATCCGTTACAAGGCGGCCGTGACCGCCGTATTCCGGTGAGTCGCTGTTAAATATCATCTGGTATTTACCAGAAGGCGCCTCCATCCGGTAGTCCACATGTGACAATGACGGATGAAAATTAAACACAAATATCAGACCGCCACGTTCAAACGCGATCACTTTATCTTCCGAATGCTCATGCAGCAGATGCATTCCGGAGAACCGGAGAATTTGATACTGCTTAACGAGCCGTATCATGTCTTTATCAAACCGGGCCAGAAAACCAAACTTGAGACTGGAATCGTCAACCAGATGCCATTGCCGTCGGGCATAGTAATAAGACCAGCGGTTACCTTCACGGGGAAAATCTATCCATTCGGGGTGACCGAATTCGTTGCCCATAAAATTCAAATATCCATTGCCGGCCGTGACCATCGTAATCAGCCGGATCATTTTATGCAGCGCCATGCCCCTGTCAACCCGAAGATTTTTCCCGGACACATTCATATCATGATACATGCCTGAATCAATAAGACGAAAGATCAGGGTTTTGTCTCCCACCAGTGCCTGATCGTGGCACTCCGCGTAGCTGATGGTCTTTTCTTCTCTTCTCCGGTTGGTCAGTTCATACCACAAAGAACCCATCTGCCAGTGCTCATCCTGCATATCCTTGACAAGTTTTATCCAGTAATCGGCAATCCCCATGGCAAACCGATAATCGAACCCTGTCCCTCCTGAGGATAGCGGCATTGCCAGCCCCGGCATTCCGCTGATATCTTCGGCAATGCTGATGGCATCGGATCGTACATCGTGGATGACCTTGTTTGCCAGCGCCAGATAGGCAAGCGCATCCTCATCGACGATGTCGCTGAAATACTGATCATATGAGGTAAACGCCTCCCCGAGGCCATGATGATAATAAAGCATACTGGTGATGCCATCAAACCGGAACCCGTCAAACCTGTATTCATCCAGCCAGAACCGGCAGTTGGACAAGAGAAAATGAAGCACCTGAGGTTTGGCATAATCAAAACAACGGGATCCCCATGCCTTGTGTATTCCCCTGGGGCCTTCATGAAAGTACTGATAGAGGGTCCCGTCAAAGCGGCTGAGCCCTTCGACCTCGTTTGAAACCGCATGCGAATGGACGATATCCATGACCACCCTCAGTCCCGCGCCATGAGCCGTATCTATGAGCCGCTTGAGCTGATCCGGGGTACCGAACCGGGACGATGCGGCAAAAAAACTGGACACATGATACCCGAAAGATCCGTAATAAGGATGCTCGCAAATGGCCATCAACTGAATGGTGTTATACCCGGCGTCAATAATGCGGGGCAGAGTATGACGGGTAAATTCATCATAAGAGCCGATTTTCTGCTCTTCCTGAGCCATGCCGACATGCGCTTCATAAATAAACAGCGGCTCCGGCACACCGGTACATACGGGATTTTCCCATTGATAAGGCGTGGGAGGATGCCAGACCTGCGCATTAAAAATCCGGGTCACCGGGTCCTGAACCACTCGCCGGGCATATGCCGGTATTCTGTCGCCGCTGCCGCCCGGCCAGTGAACGCAAAGCCGGTAAAAATCCTGATGCCCCATTTCATTAAAAGGAAGTCGAATTTCCCACACCCCGTCTTCGGATATTTTCTCAAGGGCAAAACGTTTATCTTCCAGCCAGCCGGTCAGATCCCCGATCAGATATACGGCCGTTGCATTGGGTGCCCATTCACGAAACACCCATTCACGATCTCGAAGATGCAGTCCAAAATATTCATGGCCGGATGCAAAATCTGCCAGAGGCATCCGGCCACATGTCAGCTTATCCTCCATCTGTCCCCTGTGCTCGATTCGCCGCTTGATTACCCCGGCAAAGGGACGAAGATACGGATCGGCAGACAGCATTCGCTGCAGCGGACTGTTTTTCATATGCATTCGACTTTGATTAAATACGACACATTATTGCCGGCTTCCCGCATCAACCCGATTATTCAGAGACAGGCCCGATGTCAGACAAAAAAACAGTTATGCAACCGTAGAAAGAACACGTTACGAGGCAACTCTAAGCGGACGCTGAAGCATTTTTTCATAAAGGGCAATATACTGTTTTGCCGTCACCGAATAATTGAATTTCGAAATGCTCTCGGTCATTATCCGTTCAACCTGACGGCGCTTTACCGGTTCCGGAAGGTCATAAAATTTCATGGCCTGCTGAATGGCCCACAGAAGCCCATCCGGAACAAACGTATTAAACAGAAAGCCGTTGCCCGTATCATGTTCAACATCCATATCGGTCACCGTGTCATGGATTCCGCCGGTATCATGCGCAACCGGAAGACATCCGTATATAGGGCCTATCATCTGCGGCAGCCCGCAGGGTTCAAATGCCGAGGGCATCAGCACAAAATCTGACGCCCCATATGCCATACGGGACAGTTTCTCATCAAAATTACTCATGGACACGCGTTCATAAAATCCGTGTTTATCGACGATCGATTTGAAATGATTAAAAAATTCACCACTGGCAACAAATACAATCTGCAGATTCCGGTCCCAGTATGCGGTGATGACATCATAAAGGATGTCGGCCAGAAGCTGACACCCCTTCTGGATTTTATCCAGCCGTGACGGCCAGAAAAACACGGGGGCCTCCGGATCCTGAATCAGCCCCATTGCTTTCTGAAGAAACAGTTTATTTTCCTTTTTCGCCCTCACATGGTCATGGGGGCCGTACCGGCAGCACTGCGCTTTGTCCGTTACCGGATTAAAAGACGGGTCCGGGCTGTTGAGTATCCCGACCGCACACCCGGCACGCCATTTATTTGCCAGCTCCCGGGTTAACAGCCCGTCCATGAAACCATGACGGCCTTCAACAACTTCCATCAAAAAGGTATGGCTCACCGTATTGACATAGTGAGCGGCGAAGACCCCGCTGACCAGCGAATCCACCCGGTTGGTTTCCCGGGTTTCCTCGTAATGAAGCGGCATTCGCTCATAGAACAGATGCTGCCAGAATGCGGCGGCGTCAATGCCCCTGTCTTCTATATAGGAAAGCGTATTTTTGTCCGAATGAATATTGTGTATGGTAAACAGGCACGGAATCCCGAGCTGCCTTGCCATTGCAGGGATTAATCCCGTCATCCAGTCATTGCAGTGAATCAGATCCGGTCGGACTTTAAGAATGATATTGTTCAGGATTTCTCTTTGAAACGCAAGCGCAATCTTCGAGTTTTCCTCCTCATAATTAGAGTAGACACAATCCCGATAAAAAAAAACCCGATCTTCTGCCAGATGAATCCTGTCCTCCGGCATTGAACTTTTTATGGTATCCAGCTCCCTTCTCAACAGCGGGGCAAACGGAACATTAAATATGGCACGATAATCGGGCAACGCCACATGAACGTCAGCCCCCTGACTGAACAAGGCGCTGATCAATGCAGCGGAGACATCCGCCAATCCGCCGGCTTTGGCTGTCAGGCCGTCGGCCATGTTACCCATGCCCTTTGGAAGATACGTCACCTCCGGCGTTACAATCAATATGCGGGGGTCCTTGGAATATACAGGGGACATATGAATCATTTCCTTTTATCGATAACGAGCATCTGAACGATGTCGTATGTATGAAACTTATGAAATTATGGTCGTATTATTTCACTGACCCGGTCAACCCCTTACCGGATCATGCCCAGGTTAAAAATGTCGGTTCCGTGGTGATCCACTTATCCCCCCGGGCTTTTACCCTGACGGTAAATCCGTAACGGCCGGCTTTTTCACAGGTCACTGTGCATCCATACCGATAGCGGCCATTTCCGAGATCTTCGGAGACATCCATTTTGATGATTTCTCCATCCGAAATTTTCTCAACCGATCGAACCACCCCGTGATACAGCTCGACATCAACTTCATTTGGCATGAGCTTTCCAAGATATATATCTGCGGAAACCGGAAAGTCTTCTCCGACGCGAAAAGGGCCTTCCTCTCCCCGGACCTGAAGATCGACACGTATGGCATTCCAGAGGCTCATCAGCCGTTCATGTTGCAGGGTAAGACTTTTTAGTTCAGCTGAACCATGCTCGAGAAGTTCATATGAGCGCCGAACCGAAGGGATATAACACTGATTTTCATAATCAGAAACCATCCGATGCGAGGAGAACTGTTTCAATACCATTTTCATGGATTCTTTCATCATATAAAGCCATCTGAGCGGGAGGTCTCCGACATCTCTTTCGTAAAAACACGGAATTACATCATTTTCCAGGACATTGAACAGCGCCTGGCTTTCTACCGCATCCTGATACTGGGCATCAGGATAGACCTCTCCGTTGCCAACCTTCCAGCCCCTGTCCTCGGAAAAGCCCTCACACCACCACCCATCGAGTACACTGACGTTGAGGACCCCGTTCAGCGCCGCTTTAATCCCTGATGTTCCGCAAGCTTCCAGCGGACGACGAGGCAGATTCAACCATACATCAGCCCCCTGAACCAGAAGCCTGGCAATATAGGTATCGTAATTTTCCAGAAACGTCACTCTGTGCCGCACATCGGCGGATTTGGCAAATTGAAAGATCCGGCGAATCAACTCCTTGCCCTCACGATCTTTCGGATGCGCCTTTCCTGCAAATATCAACTGAACCGGCTTGTCTTTATGATTGATCATTGCCTCCAGGCGCCCGGTATCTTGCAAAAGAAGCTCAGCCCTTTTGTAAGTGGCAAACCGCCGGGCAAAAGCGATGGTCAGGACGTCCTGATCCAGTATGCCTTCAACTTCCTTCATCACCTTCTTGGGGGCATTGCGCCTGCCGTACTGTTTGCTCATCAGCTTTCGGCAGTTTCGTATCAAACGGGATCGACAAATTTCATGCGCCCGCCAGAGCTCTTCGTCATAAATTTCATCAATCCTGCCGGCAATCTCCGGCAAAAAGAAATTCGTCGTCCATTCCGGACCCAGATATCGTTCGAAAAGCAAATCATTTTCATGGGAAATCCATGTGGGGACATGAACCCCATTGGTGATATGCACAATGGGTATTTCATCTTCGGGCCAGCGGGGCCAGACATGCGCCCACATCTTTCGGGCGGTTGTGCCATGCAGCCGGCTGACTCCGTTACAGTACTGAGACATCCTCAGCCCCAGCACAAACATGGAAACAGGCCTTGAAGGCTCTGATCCCACCGGCTGCCCCCATGATAATATTTCACTGTCCCTTATTCCCAGAACCTGCTGAAACGACTTGATGTAAGGCCTGACCATATCCACCGGAAATTCATCATGCCCCGCAGCCACAGGCGTGTGGGTCGTGAATGCCGTGGTCCTGGGAACATACTCCTTGGCATATTTCAACTCCATCCCGCGCCTGGACATGGTTTGCGCAATTCGCTCAATACTGCAGAATGCCGAATGGCCTTCGTTCATATGGCATACAGTTGGATCAATCCCCATGGCAGCAAGCGCACGCAGCCCTCCGATTCCCAGAAGGACTTCCTGGGCCAACCGCGTTTTGGGGTCACCATCATATAACCGTGCCGTAACATGCCGTATCTTTGAAGGATTTTCCGGAAGATTGGTATCCAGAAGATACAACGGAATACGTCCCGCCATCAGTTTCCAGACATCGGCCTGAATATCGCCATCCGGGCCAGAAACCCTCACCCGGACAAATTTTCCTGAAATATCAAGGGCTTTTTCGACGGGAAGATGATACATGCTGTTCTCCGGATACTCCTCCTGCTGCCAGCCCTCATGATTTAAAAACTGCTGGAAATAGCCCTGCCGGTAGAGCAGACCTACCCCGACCAGGGGTATTTTCAGGCTGGATGCGGCCTTGAGATGATCCCCCGCCAGAATGCCCAGGCCTCCGGCAAACAGGGGAAGACTTTCATGAAGACCGAATTCCATGGAAAAATAGGCGATCACCCCATCCGGACCGTATACGGATGACGATCTGTCGACCTCACAGCTGATCTCTTTTTCAAACCGTTCCTTTACCCGCTGCTGATGCGACAGAAAGCTGTTATCATTTTCCAGCTCTTTAAACCGTTTTTGTGAAATATACGTCAAAAATACGATAGGATTGCGTTCAGCCTCTTCCCAGAGCCTCGTATCTATCCGGCGGAACAGCTCTTTGGCACCATGATTCCAGCTCCACCAGATATTACGGGAAAGGATTTCCAGAAACATTAATTTTTCCGGTATAGCCGGAAATATCTGATACGTTTGCAAACGACTCATAACGCTCACCTCGGATTACGATTTGTTCAGTGCCTTGCTGAAACTGATGAATTAGCGGCCTGCGGACGGGCTGAGGAGCACTGTGCTTGAGGTAAAAGATTAGGGGGCCGTTACGAAATAACCATTACATTTCCAACCATTTCGTTGCGGCCCCTAATGCCGATTACGACATTATAATGTTACATGGTTATTTTTGAACAACGACCCAAAAACCCTATGCAGCGATGGGATTGAACCTGAACCGTCATTTGCTCAAAAGCGTCCAGACCCGGTACAGCTCACTGCATCCCCATGCCTGAGCATCACAGCCGCGCTGATCATGGGGATAGTCACCATCCAGAATTTCCGGCACATGTCCGGTGCAACCGGCATTGATGATTCTGGTACAGCTGGAAAGCAACGACAATGCCGTCTTTCTGGCTTCATCGCCATAGGTTTTGACCAGTGCTTCACAATAAGAAGGAAACAGCCATGTCCACGCCGTCCCATTATGATACGCCGGCTTACGCCGGGTGTCCTCATCTCCGAGATACCTTCCCTGATAGGGATGATGCGGATTATTGATCACGTTTCCCCTGTGTACTATCGGAAGCGGCCGGCATACCGGTCGATCCGCCAGACTTCTGATAGCCCCGGGAACAACAAGCTCTTCACACGCGGCAACGACATTCCTGCACACACGATTATCGGTAACCGCTTCAAGTGTAAGAGCCAGCAGCTGATTCGGCCTGAGGGCACTGTCCGCATCTGCCTGACTTGCCGGTTTTCCGGCGGGCGCATGGAGACAGTCGGAAAAATAGCCATCCTCTTCAAGCCAGAAGAATTCAAGAATAGAAGCGCTGACCTGCCCGGCCATTTTTTTCCATTCCCCGCTGCGCCCTGAGTGATCCACCTGAGCCATAAATGATAACGCCGAATGCCACAGTGCCTGAATTTCTATGGGATAGCCTTCTCTGGGAGTACCGGCAGGATAGTTGGTATCCATCCATGTAAAATGAGAGGGGCTGAAAATCAAACGGGATTCCGGGTCCATCCGAATACCGTTGGACACACCGGCCGCATACCAATCTGCGATTGAACACAGGATATCCCGAATCGTTCTGCCGCCGCAATCTTCTCCAAGAAATGCCCTGTCATCTTCAGCCCTGAGAAGATCCGAACAGGCCAGGCAGAACCACAGTGGGGCATCAGAGGTATCCCGGTTTGAGGCATCCATGCCCCGGATCATGTTGGGCAATGTTCCTTTTTTTTCAAAACGGGCAAATTGTGTTAACACCGCTCTGGCCTCCCGGGTTCTGCCTGCCGCAATAAGCCCCCGGACAAAAATCAGGCTGTCCCGTCCCCAGTCCAGAAACCATGGATAGCCGGCGATAACGGTTTTTCCCCCGTCTTTGTTGACAAGATAATAATCCAGCATCAATTCGAGCGCCGCTTTCAATTCACAGGAGGGTGTCATATCGGTGACGGATAGGCGGGTATACGATTCACTCTCGCGTTGTTCTTTTACCGATCGTCCGACCTGAGGCGCCGATATGGATGCCGTAAGTACGTAAGACTGAAATCCATTTATCCGGACCGAAAAATAGCCGGGACTGAACAGATCCGAATGCGGGTCCTGTCCCCTGTCGGCCTCTTTCTGATGAAAAACCATGTAATGCCATTCCGGTTCCCGCACAAAACTGCTTCCGGGCATTCTCAAATCCAGCCGATGATAAGCATCCGGAACAAATGAAAACCCGTCCGGGTCCGATGATACCGCATCCGGCCAGTCATGTTCCGGTCCCTTGAAGGCTTTGGTGGTTTCATGAAAATTGCGGTTTTCAATGTCCGGGCGCAGTATCAGCAAAATTTCTTTTGAATCATCGAGAACTCCGGGCCCATCTTTCCCCGGCAAACGGTAGAACATCAACTGAACCGAATTTTGCTCCTGTATCATCCGGGCTTCCAGACAAAGCAGGACATGTTCCCCCTGACCGGTTGGCACGTAAAATTTCCAGTATGCTTTTGACGTGTAGTCAAACCCGCAGGAATCCAGACAATCCATACCCAATTGCTGTGAATAGCCTTGGAATACTACCCATGCCCGGCATCTTGAAAGCATGATCCATCGATCTTCAGGATAATCCGGATGAAGATTTGCGGCCAGAAGCGCATCATAACGGCTGTTAAGGGTTCCCCATGACACCGGGATTCTCATCATCGCACCCCGGCGATTGGTTCCCATCATCAGAAAGGGATGACGCAGCATCTCGGGCCGGTGAAAAACCTGGTTCACCCTGGCATTTTCGGCCCTTGCAAGATATACTAACGGCGCGTTGACATGCTGACAATGGCCGGGCGTGTAAACCGATAATTTTAAATTATATTCCTTATGGTAATCCATGGGGGACAATGGGGAAAACACCGCAAAAAAGGCGTTATCCCCGCATGGCAGACTTTCTTCATGACAAACAGCCCGATCCTGATCCATGAGCGTCCCGTGAAATGACGTGGTTGACCGTATCATAAGAAAATGACCCGGCGGAACCATCACCTGCCGGTTCACATCCCCCGGCCATTTCCAGGTAATCACCCGGGGCTCATCACTCACCGGATTCATTTTCCGGCAGAATTCAACCGGGTCGGACTGAAACTGTTCAGCAGCCTTGAGCAAATCAAAGGCCCCCGCATCACCAATACCATGGTAAAGCCGAAATACATCCAGCACCTTGGCCTGAAGCCGCTGGATTACAATACGATCGGGCAGCGCAAAGGCTTTCGGGACTTCTTGACGAATCCATTCCATTTCTTCCGGGTCATCGCTCAGGCACAGCACCTGTCCGGCCTCCAGAAGAATTTTCCCGCGCCCGGCTGTCAAATCCACCTGAACCGATTCCCCGGAAAGCAGATCCCGGAATTCCGGCCCGTCCATCCTTACCTGCCGGCAGTCCCACTCAACCGTTGTCTGCTCCTGATCGTTCAGATTCACCAGCACCAGCAGCCTTTTTCCGGTAGGAATATGATGCCGGACTATCGCCACGTGATTACCAGTTCCCTGCTGGACGAATATGAGTTCACTGCAGGCTTGAAATACGGGATGAGTCCTCAATAAACGATTGAGCCGCCGGATGTGATGGACCTGGTTGGTTGAAGATCCCCAATTGAGCGATGGCGCGCCATGAACATCAATTTTTTCGGTGGCGAACCACTCCACCCCGTTGGCGAATCCAAATCCGCCACACTCTGACAGCAGCGCACAAAGAGCGGTCCGCATCCGGGCATACGTGGTCGAACGGCCCGCCAATCTCGGATTATCATGCGTTTCACAGAAATGAACCAGTATCCCGTCCCCGCATGAGATATCCCTGACAACCGGAAGGTAAAGTTCGATCTGCCGCCGGTCATAATGCTGAAACAGTTCGGAATACGCCCAGTTGAAATTAGCGACATTTAATATATCTCTCGCGACCGACACTTTTCCCCCCAGCCCCTCCAGAAAAAAAACCGTATCCGGATACTGCTCACGAACGCTGGCCACGATATACTTCCATGCTGAAACAGGAATCATATATCCGGCATCGCATCGAAACCCGTCCACCCCCCGACGGCACCAGGTGAGAAACACATCCGCCATATAATGCCACAAATCCGTATGGCTGTAATCAAGACGTGTCAGATCTTCCCAGACAACCCCCCAGGCACCGGGCGCTTCGATTCGTCCTTCCGGATCCCGGGCCAGCCATGCAGGGTGGGTTTCATGAAGACCGGCCGCCCAGCCGGTATGGTTGATGGCAAGATCGATGATAATTTTTGCATTTCGTTCATGTACGGCATCTGCCAGTTCGACAAACTGTTCAAGCGGCGTGACTTTCGAATCAAAAACAGCCAGCGCAGGATCGACAGCCGTAAAGCTCAACGCAGCATAAGGACTTCCGAAACGGCCCATCCGGGCAAAGGTCGTCGGGGCCGGGTTGATCGGAAGCAGTTGAATAAACCGGCAACCCAGCTCTCCGATGATAAAATCAAGTTCCCGGATCAAGTCCCGAAATGTACCGGAAGGCGGGATAACGGTGTATCCCTTTCGATCGAGCGACTGGATATTCTGATCATCCATCAGATAGTTGCCGTCCGATTTGTTCGGGCCGAATTGCCGCACGAACGCATTATAGACGATATTGGCACAACACGTGTCTGCCGGCTCGACATTGATGACGGTATTGGCGCCCCCGGGCCACTTCGGAAGCATATCTCCTTCGGGAAGGAAAAAACATTTTGCTTCAAAATGTCCGACCTCGCATAAAGGCAGAATTAGCCTGAAATCCCGGGCCGTGAGGCGCCGCATCGGGATATCGAACCAGTCACGGCCCAGCGGCGTTTCATCACATGTCACCCCTCGGATAATTTCCCGTCGTTGAATATCTGCATGGCCGATGCTGGTGCGAAGCCAGGCGCTGCCCTTCCAGTCCGCCGGCAACTTCAATGAAAATAAAATCCTGTCGCCACGGAACATCAGATGATGGGTGCCGGGTTCAGGCAACTGGACCAAGGCTTTTGAATACCCCGTAGAATTGATCTCTCGAATATTCATCAACGAATCCAATATCGGTCAAACCGCCAATGGTTAACGCGAAAAACAGAATCAGCAGGCTAATGTCAGAAATCTTTAAGGCTTTTAATCATGTATTTTTTCAGAGTGAGAATCAATTACTGTCGTAATTTATCATAAAGGCTGGGGAATCAATATCTTCTTTAAAATATGCTCAGCAAATATTTCGTTTCCGTTGAAAAGGCATCAGGGCGTTCGCTTACGCCGGAACCGCCTGTGGATATCATGCGAAAAAGGCCACCGCCATCAGCAAAAGGCGGTGTCATTAATTTTACAATTTTCCCGTAAACAGTTTTGATATAATCAACAGACAGTCAATTTTGATGGCTATGTAAAAAGTCATATTCAGAGCTTATTTTTCATTCCATCAAAAAAATAAGCACATTAATTTCAATATGTTCTGAATTCACGCCTGCGCGGAAATGACGGGTGTGTGTAATTTTTGAAAGTTCATCAATTTTGCGGGTTCAAACGATCCGCGTCGAATTAACCTTATATTAAGAAAATGATATTTGCCTGTCAACTCAAAAAGAACGGCAGAACCATTTCAATGCGGTCCCGAAGACAGATCCGATATCCGGCAGGAAGCGCCTGGCCGAACAAGCAAAACGCGATACAGTCATGCCGATACAGACCTCGTTCAGTGGCAGAACAACAGCGTCAACGGGTTTTAAAGGCAGGAATAACGGTTTCCCGTATTACCCCTTCCAGAGATCTACATCGATCAATCCGAGTTTGGCCGCATATCGAACCAGCTCCATTGAGCTATGAAGTCCGAGCTTGTGCATAATATTGGCACGGTGATTTTCTACGGTTTTCGGACTGATATACAATTTTTCCGCCACTTCTTTGGTGGAACTTCCTTCGGCCAGATACCGCATTATTTCCTGCTCTCTCGGAGTAAGTGCCCCATATGCCCCGTTGATAATCTTGGCTTCCCGCCTGGGAAGATTCATCAGATTTCCAACCACTTCATGGGATACGGAACTGTCCAGAAAATATTCATCTTTCATGACGGCATCGAGACCCTGCAAAAGCCTTTCCGAAGCGGATTCCTTGACAACATACCCGGTCGCACCCGCTTGAAATGCTTCGGCGATATAATCGATTTTCGAGTGCATGCTGACAATCATCACCCGGGTCCGGGGCAGCATCTTCCGAATTTCACGGGTCAGTTCAATCCCGTTTTTATCTGGTAAAGAGATGTCCACCACCACCAGATCAGGTTTATACTTTTTGGCCAGCCGAAGTCCATAACGACCATTTTTAGCCTCTCCAACCACTTCAAAATTCTCATCCCGACCGATGATGGCCTTTAAACCTTCTCTGAAAAGAGGATGATCATCAATAATTAATATTGTTTTTTTCTGAACCACCATCTTTATCCTTCTTGATGTTTTTGTCTCCACAGCACGGAAAATGACACCCGTCCCGAGATGAGTCAGGGCAGTATATTTTACCTGAGGGCCTCGGCAAAAATCGGGGCGCCGGACAAAACGCGCGGCAATTGGACAAACGCAGCATATTCGGCATATGTAAGCCTTGCCGAAAGCTGCGCAACGCCGTATGGCTTTCTGATGCCCGGTTCTTCAGCAACCTGTTAAGCATTCAGCGCTCATGGCGTAATGATATATCCCCTGAGTCAGCGTACATGCATCCATTTTTTTGTCCCGTCCCCATCCATAAATGAGGGTTTCGGATTGGAGCACGCTTTGGCGCCCATCTTTAGAACAGCAAGTTCTACGGATGGTAGCTGTCTGAAGCCTATGCTTAAAACAAAATTTATTCAGCAGGTTATTGCAACCTGACGATATGAAATTCGCAAGAAGTACTGACGGTACAGCAACACCGATAGAATCTGTTCACCATTACCGCATATCAGATAACGAGAGAATCACTTTATGACATATTACAGACGATACACAGATGATACATTATTGTCACTTAATATCATACAGTAAAAGTTAGTCAATACTTTATCGAAAATATGAAATATTTATTGAACAGGCTTTATTTACACAGACGGGCTTAATTTCCTGTCCATAAAAACGCCCCCCCAGCCGAACCGGGATAGATTTCAAAAAAACGGATTCATGACTGACCGGAGCAGAGAAAATAAAGCGGAAAATTGGAAATGAATGTACGGCAGGATATCAATGGCAGAGAATTACGTCACCATCCAGTTTATTTTCAATCAGATACAGGATAAGTTCAAAAGAAAACCTGTCGACAAGCTGATCTTTCCAGCCGAGACACAACAATTTGCCATTGATTGATTCGGAAAAAACATGTTCACCATCACGAATTATATTACACACATCCCTGATTAATCTTCGAGCCTCTATCAGATTTAATTTTTTCAGAAAAAGCCTTTGGAGCAAGACCCCGGCGACAGAGTCGTATCGATCTTTTTCACATCCGTGCATGAATTCAGCCATCCTTTTTTATTATTCCGGTTGCCTGTTCCGGATATACAACCCCGGTTTATTTTTTTCCTCCCGGGCCTGTCCGCTTCCATGCAGCCTGAGGGTTCAGGACCCATCCCTCCGATTCAATAATTTCATATCAAATTTACTATCGGAAACGATCTGTCGCGATTTTTCGCCACTGAAAAAAATACGTCTGGACAAAGCATTGAGACGGCAGAGATTCTGACGAAATACATCTCTGCCAAAAGGAACAATATTCCTCAATTCATCGGTGCATATGACAATCCGGATTGTATCGCATCCATTCTTCCTTAACACATTAAACAGCTCACATGCTGATGAACCATCAAAATCGCCGGTCAATCTCAAGTATAATGTATCCTTTTGCTGATCCATAACAATTTTAAAATTGGATGCCATCACCCCCGCTCCTGTATTTAGAGGCATCTCAAAAAAGATTGCGCGGAGATGCCGCCGTTAATTTACAAAATAAAACCGATAATTACTGATTACCGGGATTCACGATCGGGATCGTTATCAAAAAAAATCGAAAAATGCGCAAATACGCGGACAGAACTGCGTCTTTTTCACAATGGGCTGGAGCCGCTCATTTATCATTGACAGATTCAATTGCCGGCAGATCGAAAGCGCCGGAAAGCACTGATCAAAAACGCCATCACACTTGCCAATTATTTATATTCCGGCCCGGTTTGTCCATAAGGGAAAACATCTATTTTACCGGGTGAAAATCCTGAGGAGCGAATTTTTTCTGATCATCTCTGAAATGGCGTTGTGGTAAACAAGGGGATACTCTGTACCATCCGGTTTCAGGAGAATAAAACTTGTCAATGGCCATTTCTTAGTAAACAGGCAGACAGACAGGCAGACAGGCAGACAGACAGACAGACAGACAGGCAGATGGATGGATGGATGGATGGGCACCGAATATTATCCGGTACATCCGTTGTTATTTATACGAAACCCGACGTTTAAGATATGTTAAAACGTCTTCACCTTCTCTTGAAGCGCTCGTTTTGCCCGTGACCACACGCTTGAAATATTCCTGGCCGGCTTTATCGTCACTTTCAATTTCTCCCTCTATCATCCGGAGTTTATTATTCTCCAGGCTATAGATCACAACAGGCCCATACGCATATTTACCGTTTTCCTGAAGTGTAAGTTCACCAACGATTTCATGATATTTTACTCTCAGCTGCACAGGGGGGGGCTCAAATTCCAGCAGCTCGGAAAACAAGGAGAGGCATTCCACCATCCCGTCCGAATCCTCGAGTTTCAGAGCCGTCAGCCCATCCTCAGCGATGTCATCCAGATCCGATTCCGTGTACGAGAGTTGCAAAAGGTCAATACATTCTTTTGCAACCATTTTAACAGACGCCTCCTTTTTACTCACCAGCACATCAGAATCATTCAGAATTTTTATGGCATTGCGGATGCTGATCATTTCCTTGACGATCGGGCTCTTACGAAGCACCACATCCTCAACCGTGGTACGGTAAAATGGCAAATCATTATCCAGGACCAGAATCAGGGGCTTTTCCGATTTACCCTCAAACAGGTAAAGATCCAGATCCCTTTCTTTTCGATACACATAAGGCCCCATGCCAAGGAGTCGGGCCATCGTGGCCTTATCCACCCTCCGGCCGCTTTCGGACGGTCCTGTAGAATCGATCACTTTTTTTGCCATTTTTTTAATATCAATTTTTTTTAACAGATTCTCCTTAAAAGACATCACATTTTCTCCCTCGCTTTGAAGACGTTGGTCAACCCGCTAACCAATATACTTTGACAAAATCATTCTGAGATCGTCAAGGTATCCTGAATAAAAATGGTCACACCCCGGCATAATTTCAAAATGAGCGTGAGGATTCCAAACGGGCATCATCCGGCGGACAGATTCCGAACAGCCATACTGATCAGAATCGCCGGAGACTACCAGCGACAGCGCCGGAAGGGCCTGATCGGGGAATTTGAACAAATCAACGGGAGGGGATACCATCACCCGATTCTGCAGAGGCACATCACCGGTAGCTGTCTGAACATTCACCCAGCTACCGAAAGAATAACCGGCCAGGTCAATGGCCGTAAAACCCTTTTCAACCAGCCAGGACAGCGCCGCCAGGACATCCCGGCTTTCCCCTGCGCCATTATCATACACGCCCTGACTGTTTCCGGTCCCCCTGAAATTCGGCCGCAGGGTGGTATAGCCTTTTTGCTTGTAAACAGCGGCAATCGTTTCAACGACGATATTATACATATCACCCCCCAGCAGGGGGTAAGGGTGGGTAATTACCACCCCTTTATGTTGTTGATAGCCCTCATCCAGAAGCGCTTCCAGCAGAAAGGAGTCCGAAACAAACGATATTTTTTTCATAGACACCCGTCGTGGGTCGTGAGACCTTAACTCTTTAGCCTTAGCCCTTTGTCACATGTCAACGGTAACCGTATGCTTTTCCCCATCCGTATCAACGCAATTGTTTTCCACATTCTTCAAAGCCGATACCATTTCACTTCCGAATGCTTCCAGCTGCCACTGCCTCAACTCGTTTAATTCAGCCAGTTGCCGGACATTGGCCGGATTCCGGATAGCAATTGATCCCATTTGAGCCTTGGTGCATACCAGCGCAGGATCAATATCGAGTTGCTCCGCCTTCATATCCCGGTAATTTTTCAATGCACCGATTCGACATGGCACCTCGGGCTCCGGCATCTGGGCTCTTTTACGTGGATACAGCGGCAGCTTATTCGATGGGATCTTTGAAGACTGAACGACTTCGTTGACAAGCGCATTTCCATACATGCCAATCTGTGCCCGGCTCAAGACATTGAGATGTTGCAGCTGATCCAGATCTGTCGGCTTATATATGGCAATTTTCAACAGACAATCATTGGACATGATTTTAAAAAGCGGTTTGTCTTTTTTCCCGGCAACGCTATCCCGATATTGAAGAAGGGCTTCAAGCACCGCAAGCGAACGACGGTCCAGTTTCCCGGCGCCTTTGAACCTGACAAACAGGGGCTGATCTTCCACGCTTGCCGACCTTACCCGGGATAGCAGCTCACATTCCTCATTCACCCAGCCCAGACGCTGTTTTTGAATCAATTCTTTTTCCAGCGTCCCTGCAAGGGAGACCAGATAGATAGCATCCTTGGCCGCGTACTCAACCATTTCTTCCGGCAAAGGACGAATGGACCAGTCTTTTTTTTGAAATCGTTTATCGAGGGGGATATTAAATCTCTGTTTAATCACCGCCTCCAGCCCGGTTTCCCTGACCCCCAGAAACCTGCAGGCCAGCTGTGTATCAAACAGGTTGTTGATTTCAATCTGAAAATCCCTGTATAATGACCGGATATCGTAATCAGCCCCATGGAAAATTTTTTTAATATCGCGTCTTTCAAACACGGGTTGCAATGAAGACAGATCCTGTATCCGGAGCGGATCGATGATCACGCTGTCATTGGCTGTCGCCATTTGAATCAGACAAACTTTTTCTTTATAATGGAACATGGAATCGGCTTCCAGGTCCACGGCCACAACCGGTGCTTTTTCAAAGGCCGCCGCAATCGCTTTCAGTTCCGATACCGTAGTTATAAATGTATATTTGGCCTTGGGATACATATTCATTTTCATTTTTTTTCTTGACCCGACATATAATTTCACCTAAAAATAAATGTTTTGGATTATTAAGAATAATTCATTTACCCATTTAAGGTTAAGGGGCACGGAAAGAATAAAATCCACAAGGATTGCACAGAATATTCGGAACCTCACATACCCGCTTACCTGTTCGTCTTCAAGGCGTATCAAAGTGTGCATACGGGTTGACGCAGAAGACGGACAAAAAGGCAAGCAAGACTGTGAAACTTATTCCTTCCGTGGCCATAGAGTACTTCAACAGTCATTCAAATAAAGTATCTTGGTGAACCGATAATGATTAACATAACACTTCCAGACGGCAACATAAAGAGTTTTCAAACAATTCCCACCGGGGCTGACATCGCCCGAAGCATTTCTGAAGGATTGGCGCGCAATTGCGTTGCCATGGAAATAAACGGAAAAACAGTTGACTTATCTACACCCGTTTCCGAAGATGCCGAAGTCAGGCTGATCACGACAAACGACCCGGAAGCACTTGAAATTCTCCGACACAGCGCAGCACATGTCATGGCCGAAGCCATTCAGCGCCTTTACAAGGATGCAAAACTGACCATCGGACCGGTCGTGGAAAACGGATTTTACTATGACATTGATATGCCTCCGGTTTCGGAAGAAGATTTCCCGAAGATCGAGGCAGAGATTCAGAAGATAATCAAATCCAAAACCCCCTTTATCCGCAGGCAGGTATCCAAATCCGAAGCACTGGAATTCTATGCCGATGAACCCTATAAACTGGAGTTGATCTCCGGGCTGGAAGACGGGACCATTTCCCTTTACCAGCAGGGCGATTTTACGGATTTATGCCGCGGCCCGCATCTGCCGCACTCCGGATTTATCAAAGCCATAAAGCTGATGAAGGTATCCGGAGCCTACTGGCGGGCGGACCAGGCAAACGCTCAGCTCCAGAGAATATACGGCACGGCGTTTTTCAGTAAAAAAGAGCTCAGCAGCTATCTTAATCTCCTGGAAGAAGCGAAGAAAAGGGACCATCGCAGGATTGGCCCGGCCATGGACCTGTTCAGTTTCCACGATGAAGCGCCGGGTATGCCCTTTTTCCATGCCAATGGCATGATCATCTGGAATCTTCTTCTTGAGTTCTGGAGAGCTGAACACAAGATGGCCGGATACGTGGAAACCAAAACACCGATCATGCTCAATCGAAGCCTCTGGGAACGCAGCGGCCACTGGGAAAATTACCGCGAAAACATGTATACCACTGTGGTGGATGAAGTGGACTATGCGATCAAGCCCATGAACTGCCCCGGCGGAATGATCCTCTACGGCATGAAACCCCACTCGTACAAGGACATGCCGATCCGGGCCGGAGAAATCGGCCTGGTCCACCGGCACGAACTCAGCGGGGTGTTATCCGGCCTTTTCAGGGTCCGGGCGTTTCATCAGGATGACGCTCATATTTTCATGACGCCGGATCAAATTGAGGATGAGATTATAGGCGTGTTAAACCTGATGGATCGGTTTTACAGCACGTTTGGTCTCGGATTTCATCTGGAGCTGTCAACACGACCCAAAAAATCCATTGGAACCGATGAGCAGTGGGCCACCGCAACGCAAGGCTTAAAATCCGCTCTGGATGCGTATGGAAGAGAATATAAAATCAACGAAGGGGACGGCGCATTTTACGGACCGAAAATCGACGTCCACATTAAGGATGCCATCGGCCGCACATGGCAATGCGGAACGGTTCAGCTGGACATGTCACTGCCGGAGCGTTTCGATCTGTCCTATATCGGCAAGGACAATGAAAAACACCGCCCGATCATGATTCACCGGGTCATTTACGGCTCCATCGAACGGTTTTTCGGCATTCTGGTCGAACATTTTGCCGGCCGGTTTCCGCTGTGGCTTGCACCGGTTCAGATCACGCTTTTACCGATCAATGATGCGCTGTCGTCCTATGCCCGCGAGTTGAAAAAAGCATTTGAAGCTGAAGGGCTCCGCGTGGAAGTTGACGACAGGACCGAAAGCCTGAACAAAAAAATCCGCGATGCACAGCTGAATAAAACGCCGCTGATCCTGACCGTCGGTGAAAAGGAAAAACAATCCGGCACCCTCTCCGTCCGAACGCTGGACGGTCATGTCAAATACGGTCTGTCACATGAAGACTTTTTCAAACAGGTGCTGTCTCATATCAACGATAAAAAAATTGATTTTAATATTTTCACAAAATAGCTATAATGAAAACCGGAATGCCATTCCGGGATCGATTCCGGGAAAACGGATACCGGTCCCGGAATGTTTAAGCGAATTTCCTGCCGAATGAGATTTAGCTTTCATGCGCCGGACAATACCGGAATCCATCTTCAAACAGGTTTGAACAACCTATCCCATCGGGACGGTCCCATATGCTGGAAAAACTGTACAAAAATTTTATTCTGTTCTGGCTTCCACTGATCCTGTTCTGTATTGTCATTTTTATCATGTCCTCCCATCCCGCTCCGAAACACATCCCGAAAGTAATCCATATCGACAAGGTCCTCCATTTTATGGGCTATGCGGTTTTGGGCATCCTGTTTTTCAGGGCGCTGAGCACCTTACCGGCCATAAGCAGCATCCGGCTGCTCATTACGCTGAGTATTCTTTTTTCCACCTTTTACGGATTAAGCGACGAAATCCACCAGTATTTTATCCCCCACAGAAGCTCGGATGTATTTGATTTGCTGGCGGACGCCCTGGGCAGTTTCAGCGGAATCTATATATTTTATAAAATCAGAGGGTGGAAAATCCTTCCGGAAAACCCGAATTGAAGACTTCTCAAAAGAGCCGGATGCCAAACCGTCAAACCAGTGATCCCTCCGGCCGGGGCCGGGGAAGCAATCCCGCCCTCTCGACAATTTCCGGAATTTTATGCTCCCGGTTGATCGTCATCAGGTGAATCCCGGATATGCCGTCAAGCGCTCTGAGCTGTTCTATCTGCTCACAGGCAATCCGGATGCCCTCCTCTTCCCGGCGGGGGTTGTCCACACCTTTGATCCGGCGGATCACCGCATCCGGGATATCGATCCCGGGAACTTTTCTGACCATATATTCCGCCATTTCCACAGATTTTAACGGAACCAGCCCGGCCATAATGAATGTCTTTTCAGTCAGCCCCATATCCCGGGCCTGGCATATCCATTCTCCGAACCTTGCCATATCAAACACACACTGAGTCTGAATAAAATCGGCGCCGGCCCTGATTTTTTTCGCCAGCCGATGCACACGCCATTGAACCGGTGATGCAAACGGATTGGCTACCGCGCCGATAAACATATCAGGAGGGCTTGAAATGGTATCCCCGCTGAGAAATCTTGCCTCATCCCGCATTTGACGGACCATCTGTATCTGCTGAATGGAATCAATATCAAAAACGGCTCTGGCATAAGGCTGATCCCCGCATACCGGGTGATCGCCCGAAAGGCAGAGAAGGTTACGAAGGCCAAGTCCGCAGCCCCCCAGAATATCACTCTGCATGGCAATACGATTTCGATCCCGGCATACCATCTGCCAGACAGGCTCCACCCCTTCCCTGAGCAGCATAACGGCAGCCGCCAAGCTGGACATCCGGGCCACGGCAGTCTGATTGTCTGTCACGTTGACCGCATCAACGAATGTTTTGAACCACGAGGCTTTTTCCCTCACCACAGTCGGATCCGCTCCCCGGGGAGGGGCAAGCTCTGAGGTAACCGCAAATTGACCGGATTTAAGAACACTTTGCAGATGGCTTCGAAATGTCATACAGGCCCTTTTCACTCAAATACTTCAGTGGATTTAAAAATATTAATCTATGGGGAAAAAGCAGTATCCACAGATTTTCACAGATTAAAAAAAATAGACTACGGGATTTTCAATTTAGTAAAATCAATAATAATCTGTGGAATCTGTCGAAAGAATATAATTCGATCACCGTTTCCGGAATCCCGGTTGAACCACCGATGCCGGCACCTGGTCCATCCAGTCAACCGGCGGAATGATCGGCTCCAGGCAATCCAGTCTCCCCTGGAGGCGCAGCCGATCATAGATGATCTGCCATGCGCAGGGCAGATCCGGATGAACCTCGCATGCCCCGTTCATAACCCCGCCGCAGGGACCGTTGAGCATTTTTTTTGCACACATCGTTATCGGACAGACGCCGGCAGTGAGCCCCAGCATGCACCTGCCGCAACACCGACACCGTTCTTCATACCATCCGTCCTCCCGGGTGATCCCGACAAACCGGGTATCGACTGCCGGGAATACCGGCTTATGGGGATATGCCTCTGCCAGAAGCTGGATACCTGCGCCGCAGCCCATGGACAATATGGCATCGGACGCATCTGCCAGGGTATCGAGCTGGGTAAAAAACGCTCTGTCACACTGCCGCTCCACCGTTACCGATACAGGTTCCATCGGCTGGCCGGCAAGCCGCGATGCCATCTCCAGCTGGGCGCTCAACACCGCCACCTGAGCTTCTCCGCCGGCATGACAGACCGTGCTGCAGGTGCCGCATCCGACAATCAGAACCCTGCCGAAACCATGGATCATGTCCCTGATTTCATCAAACGGTTTTCGTTGAACCACTATCATAATCCCTCCGCTTCACTTTCAATCGCCTGCTACAGGCACTGTTTTCATCGGCTATGACGGCAAGCCCACGGTCTTGAGTTCCGGTCCCAGATGGATTCTCTCATTTTCATCCAGAATACCCATAGAAAGGCATATCAGGGTCCACAAATGAACCACGCGGAACCCCGCCCCGTGGAACCTGCTCAGATCCGATATCTGGGAATGGCAGTTATGACACGGGGCAATGCAGTATTGCGCGCCTGTCGCCAGAATCTGTTCCAGTTTCAGGGTTCCAAACTGTCGCCGGGAATCAGCCTTTCCGGACTGTACTGCCCCGCCGCCGCCGCCGCAGCAGTAATTATTCGACCGGTTCGGTGTCATCTCGACCACATTTTCCGGACCGACAACCGATTTAACCACAAATCGCAAGTCCTCGGCTATTGAATCGCCAAAACTCTTGCGAACCAGATTACACGGATCATGTATGGTAAACTTGATTTTCAGATCGGAATTCCATTCGGCACTGACCGGGAGCCTTCCTTCCCGGATCCATCGGGCATAGTATTCGATGATGCTTTTGACTTCAAACGAATGGGGAATATTGAATCGCTGCAGTCCGGACCGGACGGCATACAGCTCATGGCCTCATTCGGTATTGAGCCAGACCCGGCACCTCAGTTTGCTGACCGCATCTGCCTTGATCCGCACGATCTGCTCCCAGTGCTGATCATCGGCCAGAAACATGCAGTAATTTTCTGCCGCCCACCCCCGGGAACCGTAAGTCCAGTCCGCACCGGCCAGATGAAGGATTTTCCACAGCGGCACCATTTCCTCCGCCTCAAACATCGGCTCTTTTGAATTCTGATTGAGAAAAAAGCAGGCACCCTCCCGGTCGACAGGTGCCTCGAGAGATTCAAAGCCCTTTTGGGCACCGCGCACCTCTTCGAGAACATCGTTAACCACAAACTGCCAGTCCTCATCCGATAGGCCCATGGCGCTGCACCCCGGATTGTCAAGCGCCACATCGCAGGACCGGCGAATGCCTTCAGGGCGAGATTCCCGCAATCGCCGGCTTCGCAGTTCAAATATCAGTCCGGGGATATCCACGTTCATCGGACAGGCATACTGACACCGCTGACACAGGGTGCACATCCAGATCCAATCCGACTGAATCAGTTTTTGCTCCATGCCGAGCGCCATCATATGCAGCAGTTTTGCCGGATGCATACCATCGAGTCCGGAAGCCGGGCATCCGGAAGAACATGCGTTGCAGGTCATACAATAATTTAAGTCATCTATCCGGATATGATTCATCACAGATCCATGCTCTCGCTATTTTTTCGACACCGTTTCAATGGATTGGGACCGAGCTTTATTATTTTTTCCGTTATCTGCCGGGCCGTATCGGAAAACTCCCGGGCCTGACCGGAGGCCAGCTGAACCATAGCGACCCGTCCGCCCTCCAGACCGACCTCCTCAAGCAGCTCGCGGACATGGGAAACCCGTTCACGCGCCCTGAGATTGCCTTCCTGAAACCGGCATCCCCCGTCCGGGCAGCCAACGACATATACGCCATCCGCGCCTTTCTGAATTGCTCTCAGCATGTCCATCACCTGGACACTTCCAGAGCAGGGCACTTTTATAATGTTCACCTGTGCCGGATACGCCAGCCTCATGGAACCTGCCAGGTCCGCGGCGGTATATCCTCAGTTGTCGCAACAGAATGCGATAATAACCAGTTTCTTATCCATCATCCATTCTCCATCAGCGCGTCAACCTGACTCATCATCAGCGAAGACTCACAGTTATTCAACATAATGGCTTTTGCCGGACATGCACCCACACATATGCCGCATCCCCGGCACAACGCGGGTTCAATTCGTATCTTTTTCTCGACGCCATCGTATCTGGCGGCATGAGAGGGACAGATACGGACACAGTTCAGACAGCGGCAGCACCGCCTTTCATCAACGATTGCGGTTACCGCAGCGCCCCTGATCCAGGATCCGGAAAGCAGTGCGGCCGCTTTGGATGCTGCGGCCTGAGCCTGGCCGATGGATTCGGTCATCAGACAGGGCCCCAGCGCGCTTCCACAGGCAAACACGCCCTCCTGAGACAGTTGTACCGGCTGGAGTCTGGAATCGGCCGCCATCACAAACCCGTCCGGGTACCGGCTCAGCTTCATCAGCCGTTGAAGCGGCTGTATATCCTGTGAAACCGTCGCGGCGCTCAGTACCAGCAGATCGGCCTGAAGGTCGATGGTTTCCTGAATCACGGGATCGTATACCGAAATATCGATCCGGGAGCCGGCCAATTTGACTTCAGGAGAAAAATCAGCTTCATATCGGATAAACCGGATGCCCAGCTGCCTTGCTTCTGTATAATAGTCCTCCATCACCCCGCAGGTCCGGATATCCCTGTAGAGGATATGCACGTGGGCCGCCGGATGCTGCCGTTTTATTATCAGGGCATTTTTTATGGCGTTCTGGCAGCAGATCCGTGAGCACCGGTTATTTTTTTTGTTGCGGGACCCGACGCACTGAATCATGACAACGCGGCCCCAGCTGCCGGCGGTTGCCTGTCCGAGCAGCTGTTCGAGTTCTATCTGAGTAACGATACGCGAATCGGTACCATAGCCAAATTCATCGGGCTGATATTGGCCGGCACCGGTCGCGAGGATCACGGCCCCATATTCACCTGTATGGATTTCATGGTCACGATCTGACTGCATGGTCACGGTAAAATTTCCAACGAATCCGTCCCATCCGGTCAGCTGTGTCTCAGTCATCAGGCGAATATTCCCATGACGGCAAACCCGATCTGTCAGTTCATTCAGCCAGGAACGTACCTGCTTTCCTTCGATGGTTTGATACACCATTGCGGCCATGCCACCGGCTTGCGGCTGTCTTTCGATCAAATCAACGGCAATACCCAGATCCCCCAGGCACAAGGCCGCATTGAGCCCTGCCACGCCCGCACCGACAATCAACGCCCGGGAACAAACCGGTATGATTTTTTCCTGCAGGGGTTTTAGCAATGCCGCCCGGGCCACAGCCATACGGACAAGGGTTTTACTCTTTTCCCATGCCCCCGGCCTGTCATCGGCATGAACCCAGGTGCAATGATTTCGGATATTGGCCCATTCCAGCTGGAAGGGATTCAGCCCGCATTCCACGAGCAACTCCCGAAAAACCGGCTCGTGGGTTTTGGGACTGCACCCGGCAATGACCACCCGGTTGAGCTGATACCGCCGGATGCTCTCTTTCATCTGACGGGCTGCATTCTGGGAACAGGCAAACATATGGCACGCCGCATGCGCCACATGCCGCAACGATCCTGCATAGTCTTTGAGCCGGTTGACATCGATGATACCACCGATGTTCGTTCCGCAGCTGCACACGAACACCCCGATGCGGGCCGGTCCGCAGGAATCCTCCCGGACCGGTAAAACAGATTCGGCTTCCGGTGCTGCCCGGTCAGCCGTTAACAGATCCATCTTTATCATGCAGACCGCCGCGCCTGCCTCCGTGACCGCCTGCGAAATATCCGCCGGGCCTTTGACCGTACCGCACGCGTACACGCCCGGCCGGCTGGTCGCCACAGGCCTGAAACTGTCAGTGGCTGCAAACCCGTGGCTGCTCAACCTTACCCCAGCCTGATGCAGCATCTGCTGACCCGATTCGGAAGCGCCAATCCCTACGGACAGCACCACCATCTGAAAAATTTCCTCAACGATATCTCCTGAGTCATTGACATACCGGCACCTTAAGTCTCTTGTTCCCGGCACCTCGACAAGGGTATGGATGGCCGATCGGACAAAACGGATTTTTCTGTCCTCCCCGGCCTTCAGAAAATAGGCTTCCCCGTCCCTGCCGGTTGTCCGGATATCCCGGTAGAACACCGTGCATTCCGGAGAATTTTTGCCGTTTTTTCTGGCGCTGGCGGCCTGGTTTATGGCGCTCATGCAGCAAACCGTTGAACAATAACTGTTCAATCCCTGCCGGGTGCTTCTGGAACCCACACATTGCAGCCAGGCAATTTTTCCCGGCCGAATACGGTCCCACGGCCTGAGGAGCTGACCACGGGTCGGTCCCTCAGGGCTTAAAATCCGCTCAAATTCAAGACTGGTCAACACGTTCGGGTTTCGCCGGTACAGATAAAATTCATCCAGACCGGCGGGATCAAACAACTCTGCACCGGATGCAACAATGACGGCCCCCACCTCAATTGTTTTTTCCACGGCACGGGCGCTGAGATCTATGGCACCGGCACCGCAGACATTCACGCACTCCTGGCATTCCCCGCAGATCCCGCATTGAAGACACCGGCCCGCTTCCTTCCGGGCGTTGATTTTCAGTGCCGCCATATCCTCCCGTTCGTCAATGCAGCCCCCGGACGCACGGCCCGGATGCCGGTACAGCGGGATTCTGTTCAATACCCGGACTCCGACGGTATCCGGCCGGGCCGGGTCCAGATTTTCCGGAGGATTCCAATTTGAATCCCCGTCGTTCAGATAGCGTTCAATCCGGCCAGCCGCTGACTTTCCCGCGGCAACTGCCTCGACTATGGATCGGTGGTTACCCGAAGCCCCTTCCGTAAACAGCCAGGGCATACCGTTTCGTCCGGGTTCCGGTTCATCGTGAACGCCCGCGGGCAAAACCGCATCCATGCGCTTTTGCCCGGGCTGACGCCCGCCCCCGGTCGCAAGAAACACGGCCTTGAATCCGGCCTGTTTGACTGCATCCAGGGTCATATCCTGCCCCACATCAATGCCCGTTAAAATCGTTACCCCCATTTTTTCAATAACGGCAATTTCCCGCTGAACCACCGCCTGCGGAAAGCTCCCCCCGGCATCGGCGTCCGTCATCATCCCGCCGGCCTTATCACGCCGCTCAAACACGGTCACCGCATACCCTTTCAGTGCCAGAAAATATGCCGCTGAAAGGCCTGTCGCCCCGCTGCCGATGACGGCGAGCCTGTCGTTTTTCTTCTCAGAAACTTCAGGCACATACGGATCCGGCCTATCCGCATCGAAATCGGATAAAAACCGGTGAAACGCCTTGATGGACAGCGGCTGATCAACCTGCCGGCGTGAGCAGTTCTGTTCACAGGGATGATGACATACCCGGCCGCAGATTCCCGGAAACGGATGATCCTGTTTGAACAGTATCAGCGCCTGACGGTACCTGCCTTCGCGAATCAGATCGATCATGCCCTGCAGGTTGACATGGGCCGGACAGGCGGCCTTGCAGGGCGCAGTTCCGCGCCGGGTAATCGACATGACTTCGGGCACGGCCTGTGCGTACCGGCGGGAAATAGCGGTTTGGAGGGAAAGCCCCTCATCAAATTCATTCGGAATCTTCACCGGGCAGACACGGGTACAGTCGCCGCAGCCTGTACATCGGGAAGGATCAACAAAGCCGGGATGCTGAAAGATTCGGGCAGTAAAATCCCCGGGCGCTCCATTCAATTCCATCAGACGGGCATTTGTCATGATCTTGATTCGATGATGCCGGCCGATCCCGGCCAGTCTGGGAGCCAGCGCTCACATGGCGCAGTCATCGGCGGGAAACAACCTGTCCAGTTGCGCCATCCGGCCACCCGCCGCAGAGGATTCTTCGATCAACCAGACATCATATCCGGACGCTGCCAGTTCTTCGGCTGCCAGCAAACCGGCAATCCCGGCGCCAACGATCAACACCGCACCGCAGGACTTAACTTTTAAAGGGCCTGACATAACCATTTCCTTCAACCAATGAATACCTCTTGTTCCACAACAAACAGCCGTGGTAATATATCCTCTTTTTTACAAACCGTGTCAAGGCGGACTCAAGGGCAGAGGTCAGAGGACGCTTGACTCACGACTCTTGACCGCACCCCGAGGCATTATGATTCTGATTTATCCACCGGTGGTCAAACCCTGCGAACCGCCGGCCGGCCTTGCAAGGCTTGCCGGGGCACTGAACGCTCATGGTATTTCTCACCGCATACTTGACGCCAATATCGAGGGTTTGTCTGCCTTGCTTGAAACGGATTTTTCCCCGGCCGACACATGGACCCGGAGAGCGTTCGGCAACCGGTTCAGACATCTGGAAGCGCTGGGCCAATGGCAGATTTACGCCCACAGGGACCGTTACCGGCGTGCGGTCAGTGATATCAATCGCCTCCTTACGGTAAAAGGCCAGTCATTCGGCATCCGGTTAACGCTGACCAATTATGAGGACCCCAACCGATCGGCTGTCCGCAGCACGGATCTGATCCGGGCTTCGGAAATTTTTGAAATCAACCCGTTTTATGACTATTTCAGCAACAGGCTGAGCCGGCTGATAGAAGAGGATACCCCTTCCCGGATCGGTTTTTCCCTGAACTTTCTAAGCCAGGCCGTCACCACATTTGCCATGATCGGCTTTGTGAAGCGCCATTTTCCTCAAATTCAAATCCTTCTGGGAGGCGGTCTGGTGACATCCTGGATGGCAGGGCCGGCATGGAATAATCCGTTTACAGGCCTGATCGATCATATAATTTCCGGCCCGGGCGAAACGCCCCTGCTGGCATTGCTGGGAAAAACAGGCGACCGGCCATTTTACGCCCCGGACTATTCAGCGTTTATTGAAAAGCCCTATCTGGCTCCGGCCATGATCCTCCCCTATAACACATCTACCGGATGCTACTGGAACCAGTGTTCGTTCTGCCCGGAAAAAGCCGAAAAAAATCTCTACCGACCGGTTCCGCCCGCTCAGGCTGTCAGTGAACTGTCCCTGCTGACCCATTGCCTGAAGCCGGCGCTGGTCCATCTCACCGACAATGCCATCAGCCCGGCCATGATGAAGGCGCTTTGTGCCGATACCCGCCAGATTCCCTGGTATGGATTTACCCGAATCACCCGGCATCTGGCCGACCCTCAATTCTGTCTGGCGCTAAAAAAATCCGGCTGTGTGATGTTGAAACTCGGGGTGGAATCAGGCAGTCAGAACGTTCTGGACGAAATGAACAAAGGAACCGATATCGGGATGATATCTGAGGTATTGACCCACCTGAAAAACGCCGGCATTGCCACTTTTGTGTATCTTCTATTCGGCACGCCCTCAGAAACCCTGAAAGAGGCCCGGCAGACGCTCGATTTTACCGCCAGGCTCAGTGATTGCGTTACCTTTTTAAACCTGGCCATATTTAATCTGCCGGTTTACGGACCTGACGCCGGTGCATTGAATACACGTGATTTTTATCAGGCAGACCTTGGCCTTTATCAGGAATTCATCCATCCAAAAGGCTGGAGCCGAGATCTGGTGAGACAGTTTCTTGAGAGGGAATTTAAAAAGCATCCGGCGGTGGCATCGATACTTCGAAATGTGCCGCCGCTGTTTACCTCCAACCATGCGCCTTTGTTTGTGATGTCGAAAGCCGCATCCGGTAAAAGGCAGAAAATTTCTGAGTGGTGACTGGCAGCCAGCCGGCAGCCGGCTACTGAGACCGGAAACAAACCTGTCACAAAGCCGTTCAGCTTTCAGCCATCTGCCGGATAATGGCTTTGGCGGGAATCAGACCGGTTGCCGCAGCAGACACGATATTGCCGGCGACTCCCGGCCCGTCACCGGCCACATACAGACCTTTGATGTTCGTTTCCAGATCACCGGTGGTGTTGACCTGTGTCGAAAAAAATTTAATCTCCGGAGCATACAGCAGGGTTTCGTCATTGGCGACTCCGGGCACCACCGCATTCAGTTTGAAAAGTCCTTCGATAATATTGGTCATCATCCTTTCGGGCAACGCCATGGCAATATCCCCGCAGATCACATCCTGCAGCGTCGGGGTGATGTATCCTTTGTGTATTCTGTTCCATGTACTTCGCCTGCCCCGCTTCAAATCGCCAAACCGCTGGAGTATGGGCTTTCCTCCGCCGATGAGCGTCGCCAGGTTGCCGATCGCCATTCCATAGGCGTGGTTGTCCGTCACCGGCTCGGTCAGCGTCACCATTGACAGGAATGCGAAGTTGGTATTTTCGGATTTTCGGTCCATATAGGCATGGCCGTTGACACAGACAAAATCGCTGTAACTTTCCAGCGAAACATATCCCCCGTAATTGGTGCAGAACGTTCGCGTCCGGTCATCATATTTTTCGGTCTGGATAAAGAAAACCGGATCGTAAATGACATCGCAAAGGTCCTGCATGATATCATTATGGACTTCAACGCGAACCCCCACCTCGATGCCTCTCTGCTTCAGGCCGATGCCGCGGGCCGATGCCAATTGGCCGATCCAGTCTGCCCCCACCCGTCCCGGCGCCAGAATCACATGCGGTGAGCGATACGCTCCCCTGCTGGTGATCACGCCGGCAATGCGCCCCTGTTCAACGATAATATCCCGGACCTCCTCAGACGTATGGACCGCAACGTCTGCCGATCGGATATGCGCATACATGCCGTTGATATGATCCGGCAGCCGGTCGGTGCCCAGGTGCTTCTGTTTGATGAGCAGCAGGTCAACGCCGTATCGCTTGGCATTTTTACGGATCGCTCTGGCCTGCGTCATGGAGGTCGGATAGACCGGCCCATCCATTCCGAACCGATTAAATATCGCTTCGGTTTCATCAAGCAACGCTCCGGCCTCAGCCGGTGATTTAAACTGGGTCAAATCCGTCTTGCCCAGTTTGGCGATATAATTGAGTTTGCCGTCCGAAAACAGGCCGGCCCCTCCCACGCCCGACAAAATATGGCACGGGCGGCATCGTATGCATTGATGTTTGTCATTGATCGGGCAATTTCGCCGGTCAGGTTCACGCCCCTGCTCGATCACCAGGACGTTCAGATCCGAATGCTCGCATAAATAAAAAGCGGCAAACAATCCGGCCGGCCCGGCACCGACAATAATCACATCAAAGGGGTCCGTCATGCTGGAATGAACTGGGCACATAGAGTCTACCTGTAACAAGGGTTATATGGTTTGCGGATCCGGCACTTGGAACAAACAGGGTATGAACTTAACGCGCGAACTAAGGTGTCCTTCAGCAACATTTTTCGAAAAGGAAAATATTACCGGTTCAGAACCGATATGTGACAGACAACGCGCCGATATGCGTATACTGCTCATAGGTTCCGTTTGCTGTCAGGCCGGAGCCCCCATCGACCTGATTATCCTTGATTCGGTCATCGTATCGTTCATACATCCAGCTGACCGCCACACCCCAGTTTCCCCGGTACATCTGCCATCCCGCGCTCAACGCCTGCTTTTTTGAAGCCGTAATCTGGGGATCGAACGTATCGTCCGGAATCGGGTCCTCATTGTAAAGGTAGCCCACGGTCAGTGCATCTGTCGGCGTAATATTATACTTCACCCCGAGCATGTAGGCCATCGAATTGTTCCATTTTGTTTCTTTAACACTGACGAGGCCGGTATCAAAATGAAAGACGACATTATCATACCGTGACCACTCCTCCCGGATTGCGCCTGCCTCGATCAGCCATCCGGTCTTCAGCTTACAGGCAAGCCCCACAAACAACTGGGAAGGCAGCTGCATGGTTGCGCTGCCCCCGGTATTCGGAAGCATGGCCCTCAATGCCGTGGGCGTACTGGAAGGCAGAACAAATTCGGCAGTTCCTTCCAGATGCAGATCCATACCGCTGCGATACGCCATGCCCAATGAAGTAGCCTCTGTCAGCTTAAACAAAAGGCCAAGGTTGTACCCCCAGGCAATGTCATCCCCTTCAAATTTTGATTCAGCATCGGAAAATCCCGGGATCAGCAACATATTGTTTTCAAACACGGCATCGGCATAAAGCATATCAATACCGCCCGCTACCGTGAGTCGGTCCGTTACCTTCAGGGCGATATTCGGATTGAACATGAACGTGGCCATTTCAACATCAGTAACGATGTAACGACCCTCCCAGTCATCCGGCCAGCTGGTTCCAAGCCCGAAAGGACTGGTTATCCCGACCCCGGCCGTACACCGGTCATTGAGATGATATACCCCGAACAGGGTGCTCGGAAAATACAGTTGTGATTCGGCACTGACGGTTTCTCCGGACGCAGAACCGGTATACTCCCGTCCCGGGTATATCAGAGAGGTTCCCGCCTCTACCTGATTGCCTTCTATTTCGCCAAGCAGCGCCGGGTTGAAAAAATTGGATGCCGCACCTTCGGAATGGGCCGTGACAGCGTTTGCCATGCCCAGTTCCTTTGCGCCATGGGTATAAATGGCAAATCCGGAAGCCTCCGCGCGGTAATCACCTGAAAAAAAACAGCTGACTGCAGCAAGGGCAATCAGCAGCATGAAACATACCTTTGAAATAATTCGTAAAATCATGAAACGATCGACTCCAGACGTATCCGGCCATAACCTCAGCAGCGGTCATGCCTGAAACAAGAAACCGCATTACTTCGGGTAATTCCCCGACCGATGCGCGGTGCAGGGATCGGGAATAAACGTACAATGTTCTATTTTTGAAATTTTATTTTCTTTGAGTTCAAAAAGAACCAGGGCGATGATATGGTCTTTTCCCCCCTGGGACAATATGACACAGGGTTCCCCGCCTTTGGGATACATATCATAGGGCATGGTCATGCCTAATTCGGCGAACACTTTTTTTTCCGGAGAAAATCGAATCACCTCAACCAGATCCCGGAAATAGGTCATGAGCCCGGTTTTACAATCAATTTCTACAATAACATTTTGTGATACATATTGAACATCTTCAGCGACCAGAGGTTCAAACCGGCTGAAATCAAGATTGTTCCAAGCAGCGGCATACGCTTCGACTGCTTCATCCATCGTTACGCTCTGTTGATCTTTCATGATGTATCCTGCGGTTATACGTTATAAAAAGCCCTGGCCAAATCCGTTTTAAACACGCTGATGCATTGACTCGTATTGCAGACGATTTAACAGGATAGCGAGGCCTTGAAACGCCATCAGGCGTTATATACCATATTTTGCTCATAACTCAAGGCAAACCCATCATATCTTAAGCTGATAATTGACTTTTATCCGTTTACTAATCAGCCGGTTTGTATTATATCGACATTCAAATACGTTAAACCCGTCATGCCGGTTATGGTTTCAATGACCGGCAGATTTATTCCTGACCGCATCGAGCGGATATTCACGCCGCTGCCTTTGCAGTTGAATCAATAAACATACGATCGGAACATACCCCATGAACGATGAACTGACACCGGAAGAACTCCAGCTGGTCGAGTCATTAAAGCCCTATAATTTAAAGGAATTTCAAGCTTCATCGCCGGTGCCGCCGTCATCCTCGCCTCCCCGGTCACCTCAACCGTCTGTTCCGGATACAGGATCTGTCAAGGATCATTCTCTGGAAGAACTCCTCCAGTCAGTTGACTGCCGATTAAACAAAATAAAGGAATCAACGAGCCGGTTAACAACAGAAAATATTCCTCAGCTGCATCATGAGCTGGAGAAAGTTGCGGATGACATAAAGCAGCTGAAAGAGGTTGCAGCGGTGTGTATTCAAAAACAAAACGTACAGAACGCCAGACTGGCGGCAGCCGCCCTCCTGTCTCAAGGATTTTCGTTTGACCGCATTGAAATCGACGGGATGAAGTTCATCATAACCGATCAGCAGAAAATCCGGTTCATATCCCGCTGACCTGACGGAAGGTCATGTGAACGGCACATGGCTTTCGGTTCCGGCTGATGCGTCAACCTCCGGCAATTTTTCTGCCGGCCATAAATCACGATGATTTTTTCAAGTTTAAGGGGTGCGACGATTTGAACCGAAAAAATCCATGGGGCATTTTGAGGATTAAAATATGAGGCTGACTCCGGAGGAATCGGCGTTGCCCTCCACCGGCCAATCGCCTATGCGGGAAACAGACTGCCGATGGAAACCCGCTAATTTGTGTTACAAATGGCCGCTAATATATTCTGCGCCTTCATCCGGTCCACATGATAATAATTTCCGCCCAGTGACAGTGCAATCCGGCGCATGTCATCCGTCCGTTTTGCCAGCCGTTGCGTATCGATGACAATCGAGGGGATGTTATCTTCCTGTATTTTCCCGGCTATCGACAGCAGCTCATCCATCACATTCACACGGCGTTGCAGGGACACATTCGCCTCGCCATCGGAAATAACCACCAGAAGCGGTTTAATTCCCTGATTTTTTGTACGTTCAGTTTTGACCAGACTCCATGCCGTCATCAACCCGTCGGCGAAAGGCGTCGCCCCTCCGATTGGCAGTCGACGCAATCGTTCCTTGGCGAGCAGAATGCTGTTTGTCGGATATAAAAGGACATCTGCCTGTTCATCTCTGAAACTTACGAGCCCAACGCGATCCCGCTTCTGATACGCCCGGGACAACATCGCCAGAACGGCCCCCTTGGCAGCAGCCATTCGGGAAAATGTACCCTCTCCCATGGATTCAGAGGCGTCCACCACAAAAATCACCAGATTGTTTTCGGGCCGAAGACGGACTTTTTTACGAAAATCAGATGGGCTAATCGAAACCGGATTCCCCTCGATATGCCCTGTCTGAGCCCGTCTCAGAACTGATGCGCGAAGCGTCGCATCAACGGCAATATCAAAGTTTTTTTCACCTTTTTTAACAGGAGCCGCATATACATATCGGCCTGAACGGGAGGTGGTATAGGACTTTTGCTGCCGACCCGGCAGACAGCCGCCCGTTCTCAACTCATCGAAATTTATGCCGGCAACACAGACGCTTTCATCGGCTTCAAATATGGATTTTTTTTTTTGGAAAAATAGGAAAAAAACATCGATGCATTGCTGGCCGCCATGGCGCCGGGTACCTCCCGGTCGATGTCATCAAAATCAAAGGCTTCCATCCCCTCACCATCCGCATAACCCGGCAGTGAGGGGGTGTCGTCCAGAATGATGCCGAGGGCCGCATCGAGCTTTTTCATCAATGCCTCCGGAGAGGCCAGAAGCGCATCCTGAATGCGGTGTGGAAGAACAAAACGGGCCGCTTCCGCGATATGGCTCTGAGTGACCTCATCACTTTCCATCAGGGCAGCTAACGCCCGCGCGGATTTGAGAATCGCGATGTCGGACCGGTGACCATGAACGTGCATTTCCATGGAAAGACGTACCGCCAGATTCAGCATGGCATCGCTCATGCGGACCGACGGCAGGGCGGCCCTGGCCTGAATAATCTGATCCGCCATCATTTTTTCCCATACGGACCATTTGCCGAGAAAAGCTTCAGGATCCTGCTCAAACGCAATGCGCTGACGGACTACCTGCTGCCGCTGGCTGATATCATCCAACCCCTTGACCGTTACGCTCAGGCCGAACCGGTCCAGAAACTGAGACCGAAGCTCGCCTTCCTCCGGATTCATCGTCCCGATCAATATAAACCGGGCCGGATGGATGAAGGAAATTCCCTCGCGTTCAACTATATTTACCCCTGAGGATGCTGAATCCAGAAGCATGTCCACCAGATGATCATCCAGAAGATTGACTTCATCCACATACAAAATTCCGCGATTGGCGGCTGCCAGAAGGCCGGGTTCAAAACGCCGTTTTCCGGTCCGCAGCGCATGCTCAACATGAAGGGTCCCGACCAGCCGGTCTTCAGTTGCGCTCAAAGGGAGTTCCACGACCGGCATCGTACGCCGCATTCGGGACAGCGTTTCGCCCTGTTGCAACCGATCAGCGCATTCCTGATCCATCAATTCAGGTTCATCCGGAGAACAGTTGTACGGGCATCCATCCACGACTTCAATTTCCGGAAGAATCCGGCTCAGCGCCCGGACAGCCGTCGATTTTCCTGTCCCTTTGTGGCCGCTGATCAATACCCCTCCGATGGTGGGGTCCACCGCATTTAAGATCAGGGCCGTTTTCATGGACTCCTGACCGATGATCGCCGTAAATGGAAACAGATATCGTTTCATTGAAAAATGACCCTATTTTGTCATGATAAAAGCAAACCGCTTATCAGATCCGTGCTTCGTTTTTGCGTAGGTGTTCAAAATCCATATCAATCCGTCATTCATCGAGGCGGCGTTGCCGATCAGTGCATCCGAACCCGCCTGCATCTGACCGGTCAACCATGCACGAACCGTCCCCTTCTGATTTTCAACGCGGCCGATCAGCTGGCCGGCAGAATCCGGGACATGCACGCTGTACTGGTTCACACTCCCTCGGATTGCGTATGAAATTTTAATGGCCGCGCCTTTCGGCAGTTGAGCAACCTTCTGCTGCACAACCGCCAACCGCTGGGTTGCCTTGTCGGAAAGGTCGTGAATGGTTTGCGGGCTGATACCCAACCCGGCCTCATTGAGTATGCTCAGTGCCTGGCGGTACATCAGCATGGCTTGCTGAAAATCCTGATCCACGCCCTTCCCATACTGATAATAATCGCCCATCATAACAGCTGAAGCCGGAACGCGCCCGGAAGAGGCCGCCTGTTTGAAGAGCTTTGCCGCCGTGCCATACTCACCCAGTGCATCATAATGCAGTCCGACCTGATCCATGGCATAAACATTTCCCTGTGCGGCGCTGATTTCAAACCATTTGTAAGCCATCCCTTCGAAGGCCGGACCGGTCAGCATCCCTTCCCTGGCCAGCAGGCCTAAATTGTACTGCATATCAGCGTATTGGCCAATCTCGGACGACAGGATATCTGCCAGCCGCTTGAAAAACGATAGCGCCATATGTGAATCAGGCGGCGTATGGAGCCTGAGCGCATCGATCATATCGGGAAAATGCCGGCACCAGGTCTGAGGAAACGATTCCATGTACAGCTCACCGAGAATAATCAGGGCATCGATATTCTCGCCGGCCGCAGCCGACTTCAAAAAACCGATCCCTTTTTTACGGCTTGCTTGATCATCCGACTGAATCAGTACGGAAGCCCGCTCGTAGTATTGGCCGGTCGTACATTTCCAGCAATATTGATCGGCCATATATGTATACGCCCAATACCCTCCGCAGGCCAGGGCAGAAATGACGGCCAGTATGACTGCATATATTATTATACGTCGTGTTTTCATCTGTTTTGGTCCTTTGACATCTTGCGGTCGGCTACCCGGTTCAATATCCGCCCCTTCAGCGGGCCTTCCGAACACATATCTTCACAATCCGTCCTCAGGGTTCAAGGGCTCCCGATCCCTGCAGCTTCAGGCTGTGAGCATCCCCGTGGCAGTTGTTGCAGCCTCTGAATTTCTGCAGCATATCCTGACTGTGCGGTCCATTTTTATGGCACGCCTGACAGGTCGGGATAAAACCGTGCTCACCGGAGTGGCAGAATACGCACTTGAGAAACCGATGGTTTTTTTCGCTGCCGGCCATATTCTGCTGCTCTTTGCCATGACATCCGGCACAGAGCGCATCATCTGGCTCCCCGGCATATCGTATCACCAGCGGCATGTGCACTGGATGGCAGGCGGCACACGCACCATTGCTCACATAATCGACGTGCGGCTGGTCATGGCATTCGGTACAATCCGGTACAAAGCCGTGTTCACCGTGATGACATTCACTGCATGACAGGTCGGAATGAGAACTGACATATTTTTTCAGCGCTTCTGCCGGTTCAGAATGGCACAGGCGGCAATCGCCGCCCATCGTATCCGATCTGAGGCTCTTCACAGGTGCATGGGCATTTTCATGGCACCTGAGGCAATCGGTCAGCGCCTCTCCGTGCTCGTTTCCATGACATCCGCCACAGCCGGGAACGACATCTTTCCAAGCTTTCCCCGGCTTATACGTATGATAGATTTCATGGCATTCGGCACATGCCAGCTGATGCGCACCGCCCTTGTCCCTGATATCCGTAAAAACCGAATAATGGCAGCGGGCACATTCGCCAGTGGTCATAGGCGTTATTTCCTGACGATAGACATCAGGCCCCTCTGCCTCGGCAGCGCTGAAGGCCGGAGCAGACCATCCCCAAAGCAACAACATCCACAGCGTAAAAATAGCACATATTTTTTGTTTCATCTCATATTTTCCCATCTGATTAACCGTTCACAAACGCCACCGGATTCATAAGTCGTTCACCCCATTCGGTCAGCGGGTCGGCTACCGGATGAGGGCATGCGGGTCCTGATGGCACCTGAGGCAGTCCGGATACTTGGCATGAAGATCGGATGCATGCGGCTGCCCATGACAGGTCCTGCATTCAACCACGTTCGTATGCTGTTTCTGATGGCAATAGATACACGCCAGGGCCCGATGTGCCGTAGGGGTTCTGCTCAGATCAACACCCGGACGATCATGGCAGCAGACACAGAACGAATTCGGAACCTGTTCTGTATAAGCAACCGGCGCGGGACTGTGAGGCTGATGACACATAAAACAGTTTTCGGTACTCATTGCAGCCGAATGGGGCTCATGGCACTGCATGCATTCGGATGACTGTGCATGATCCGCATGACATTGCTTGCAGTCAAGCGCCCCGTGCCCGCTGGGACTGTTCTTCATCTGACGTCCCGGCTCTGGATGACAGGACAGACAAACCGGTTTCACGGAAGCGATTTGCTTGTAGTCGATTTCCAGGGGATAATGGGGATAATGACACGCTCCGCAGTTACCCACGCCATAGTGGTTTGATTCGCCCGGAGAATGACACATCGCACATTCTGGAATGACATCGGCCTCAGACGGCGGATGCTGGAGATGGCATTCAACGCACCCCACCTGCTCATGCGCCCCGCCTCTGTCCGTGATCTCCTGAACCGCATCCGGATGGCAGCTGCTGCACAGCCCTGCCGGCGGCGCACCTGCAAATTCGATAGCGGCCGGCCGGTGAGGCTGATGGCACATGAGGCAATCCTCGAACGCCATCCCATCGGCATGCGGATCATGACATTCCCCGCATGCGGTCGATTCCCCGTGTCGCGGATGACACTCCTTGCAATCCATCCGGGCATGCTCACCGGGATACCGGTTCATATCCGTTTCCGGAGCCGGATGGCAGGAAACGCATGCCGGTTTGACCGCATCGATCCGGGCCAGATCCATTTCCATCGGATAATGGGGATAATGGCAGGCAATGCAATTTTTTACGGAATAATGCGCATGTTCTGCCGGTTCATGACAACGGCTGCAGGAAACAATCGTATTTTTCCCCCGGGGAGAATGCTCCTCGTGACAGTCCAGACAACCCACCTCTGTTTTATGGAGCCCGCCGCGTTCATCCACATCCCTGACCTGTTGCAAATGGCATTTGACACAATCTTTATCCGTCAGCGGATAAGCGTCGCCGGCAAGGGATAATGTGCTTGACAGAACCATCACCCCGCAACCGATTGTAATCGCCATAAGGTATCTTCTCATGATTGCCCCCCATGCTCTCTTCCGAGAGCGTCCCGGAATATAACATGACGGGCGGCCGCCATGTTTACTGATCATCTTTCACCTATTCAGCCAACGCATGCGGATCCCTGTGACATGTCAGACATTCGGGGAATTTTTCATGCATATACGTGCCGTGCACCGTTTGATCATGGCAGGCATCACATGATGATGCGGCCTTATGCGAGTGCTCGTGACATTCGGTACACGCCATGGATTGATGCGCCTTGCTGCTTGCCGCAAGACCGGCGCCGACCTTGTCATGACAGCAGACACAGAACCCTGATGGGATCTGATCATCATAAAAAATCTGTGTGGGGCTGTGAGGCTTGTGACACCGGAGGCAGTCTTTTTCCTCCATAGCGGCGGTATGGGTTTCATGACATTCGAGGCACCCCAGTGCCTGGCCGTGTTCCGTATGACATTCCTTACAGTCGAGTTCGGCATGCAGCGTCGGAACGGCATCCATTTCCTTGCCCTGATCCGGATGGCAGGAAAGGCAGGCGGGTTTGGCCGGATCGATCCGGGTTAAATCGATTTTCCCGGGAGCATGCGGATCATGGCAGGAATTACATCCACTCACCGCATAATGAGACGAGTCATCAGCGGCATGACACATATCACATGCCGGGATAACATCTTTTCCCTGAGGGGGATGTTCCGCGTGGCATTCAAGGCAGGCCACATCCTGATGCAGTCCGCCTTTTTCCTTAACCAGATTGACAATCTCCATGTGACATTTATAGCAGTCCTCCTCCACCAGGGGGACCGGTTCTACTTCAGCCCGGGCCCACTGATATCCGGAAATGATCCACAAGATGCCCAATACAGCGAATACCCCCCTCCTTCTCATTGCCCGTCTCCTTTCTCTCCTGCTGCATGATTAAGCACAGGAAAGCGCTACATCTGTTGTCTTTTTTAAGCGCTCGATTTCTTCCATAAAAATAAGGCAGTTAGCCATCAAATCGAAAGGTTATGAGTCAACACCGTCAGAAAATCCGACAACTTCCAAAATGCACCATAACAGGTCTTAATTTTTTTTCCAACAGCTTATGCAGTGGACGGACGAAAACCCGGAAATCAGATCCGGACGGCATCCCAATCCGCTTTAAGGCTAACGCCTCTGACAGTAACAGTCCTTTTGAATACTTCTCATGGATTGACTCTGTTAAATAATCGAGATCGGATCACAGCGTCAAGAACTTATCTTAAAAAATTTTGATCTGCCTGAGGTTTTCCCGAACTGACGCGGAATACCAGATGTTTACGAATTCGTTGACAGACCGGGGTTCATCCTGCCGCATCCGGCGGGCTACCGGTTCTCTTAGCAGCTGCTTTATACTGCTGAACGCACGGCTGTCTTTCCGGCCAAATTCCGATGCGATCTGCATGGACACATCTGCCAGGCGCTGAGGGTCTGCTGCCTGATCAATCAATCCTGCCTCCAGCGCCTCTTGTGCAGAATAAAGCGATCCGCCAGAGAGAATTTTTTCCGCATTTCGATGGCCCACGCATGCCCGAAGCATATAAACACTTCCGGCAAGGACTGTGGCGCCAAAACTGATTTCATTTAACGAAATTTTTGACTTCCCGTCGACCATCACCCGATAATCACATGCGGTTGCCAGCATGCACCCGCCCGCCATCGCATGACCGTTCAATGCTGCAATCACCGGTTTGGGGAACAAAAACAGGAAGGTATACAGTTCTGTAAATCGGGTAACAAATCCGGTAAAATCTTCTCTGGAACAATCAAAAAATTCGGGGATATCGAATCCAAACGAAAAAAACCGTCCCTGGCCGGTCAACATGACCGACCGGATAGCCTGATCTTTCTCCAATCGGCCGAAACATTCGCGGAGCTCACCTACCATGGATTCATTCAACGCATTCACCTTGCCCCTGGCCAAGGTGACAACGGCAACCTGCCCGTCCCTGGATACCACCACATCGCTCATGAACACCTCCCTGTGTAATCATTCTACGCCCGCGACCCCCGGCGTTTATTCAAATTTGCTTCAGCACATGGGCGTTTGACAAAACCGGCATGTCAATGACACATCTCATCGATCATGGAAATCAGTTTGTTCATCTCGGGCTTTGTTACATAGCCATCTGCGCAGACACGCCTGCATTTATGAATCATTTGATGATTAATAAGGCTCGAAAACATGATAAACGGAATCTGGTCGAATCCAAGCTCCGTTTTAGTTTTCATGCACAGCGTAAGCCCGTCCATTTGGGGCATTTCGATATCACTGACAATCACATCCGGCAGTCTGGCGCCGTTATCCTTATCGAATTCATTACGAAGCTTCTGTAACGACTCAAATGCCTGCTGGCCATCGGTGAAAGCCTGAATATCTGAATACCCGGAATTTTTCAGAATTCTGATGACATTATTCCGAATACTGTGAGAATCTTCGACGAATACGATTTGGACTTGACTCCTCGCCAGCTGCTCGTCCTGTTTCATAGAAGATATGGAAATTTCTTCAAACGATAAATCCGGAAACAGGGTTGCCAGAATCTTCTCCAGATCAATGACCATGATCTCGGTGTCAGCCATATGAACGGAGCCGATAATAAAGGGGTCATATTGTCCAAAAAACGCTTCAAGCGGAATAAAATCTTTCCAGCCCAGGCGATAGATCCGATAGACTTGATCTACCCTGAGGCCATGAATCCGTTTGTTAAATTCACTGATAATAACGATCGGCCTTTCAATATCCTCAGATTTTTTGATATTTAACGCGATTGCCAGGTCGATCAAAGGAATCGTCCGGTTCCGATATAACATCATACCCGATATAGCCGGAGGGGACAGGGGAATTTGCGTTACGTTCACCGGATCAAATTGAACTATGGATTGGACTTTTGCCACATTGACGCCAAACGTCTGCCCTCCAATCGAAAAGGCCAGTAATTCCATCTCATTTGTACCGCTTTCCAGCAAAATTTTATTCTGTTTCATACTCCAATGCCTCTGCAACACAGGGTAATATTTATGCCCCACGAAAGTGTATTACTCAAAACAATATTTGTTTAACCCGTGGCCGCCTGCTTCGAAAAGCACACGGCATCCGGAAGGATTCCCATGCTACGTACGGTTTGCTTTGGTTCATTTTCTGGGCCTGATCATAATTTCGGCCACGTTGACGCGGACGCCTTCCCGCCCATTGCCGGCTTCTCCGACACGATCCGGCCAATGTCTGAATTATAAAGCTAAAGCGCAAAACGGCTTGCATGGTCAGGGGCCGATCATGACGATTTGAAGATGCAGCACATTTTCCGCACCCTGACCCGGCTCCATTCTTATCTGCAGCCGACTTGATACATGCGTCATTCGTCTCCCACATATCCGGCCAGCGCTTCAGGAGGCACCGTGACGATGATTTCGCCATGGCCTTTTTCAAAAAAATTGACATCGCTGGTCCCGAATGGCGGAAGCGTCAGCCGGGGAATGACCCGTGCCTGGATCCAGAAGTGGTCATCTCCGTCAAAAGACAGCATCAGGGTCATGTTCAGGTTATTCAGATGCTGCCGGCTCAATGCGCCGATAATACGCGACAATCCGCTGACAAAATCACCCCAGACCGGTTCACCGATCTGCTGATACTTCGTAATACCGGTGAACACCGCGAGAATCTCTCCGAACATGCCTCCCGGGCTGAAACATGACAAAAATTCGATTCCTCCGCAGCCGAACAGATACCGGCTCTTATTTTCCTTTTCGTAGTCGATCAGATCAGCCCAGTAATTTTTCCCATGCCCCGAGGAATATTGAGCCGATGCCTTCAGCAGCTTCTGATGGAAAGCAGCCGGTTCGCGGGTTACAATGGTTTGAAGGTGGGGATGAATCAATCCGCCGCCGGCTCCCGGCATGAAGTTCCAATTGATGGATGCGTATGAAAGCCCCACAACGGCACTTTTCACGGCATCTATATACAGCCGGCTGGCTTTTATCGCATCGGCCAGTATCCCGGGCTCGTCAGCGAAGCGATGCAGTGGCACATAGTGCGTTTCTGACATAACCGTTACACTTCCATAACGGCTGTAAGGAAACGCGTTTGGAAAAACGGTTGATTTTCCGAAGCGGATCCGGCCTTCGGGCACCATTGAGGCCGGAAATTTCGGTGTCATGGTTTCCAGATTACCCGGACAAAACGGACAGTTCCGCAATGATTTTTCGATCAGCCCCGTATCCAGATCCGCTTCAGGAAATTTCATTCTGTCTGTCAACACCCGCGATACCCTCTGAGTAAAGCGATCTGTTCTGATTTCAATCGGAATGGTTTTTTTTTCAAATCCGTTCGCAGGATCCAGAAACGTCGATTCAACAACCCGTTTATGAAACATATGGTTCACGATAACAATCCCCTGTTTTAAAAGTGTATATCGGGGCTATACCGGTACGGCACTGCCATGGTCTATGGGCCTGTACAAAAAAGCACCGTCCTGCCGAAGCCCCTGTCCTTATCATCCGGAATGCGTACAATCGATTTAAAATCCGGAAGCGCATGGGAAGCCCTTTCTGCTGATCTGTCCTGCAAATCCGAATGACACAAGCTTTACTGAAAAGCGGTCATCAACTTAATATATATAAATTATTTCACAATCAACAGGAATACAACAGGTATCACATCCGCCGCAATCCAGACCGACTGCCCATCTGCCGAATTTTTCTCCCGCGTTCACCCTTTTCGGCACCGGGGCAGAAAAATAAGGACATACGGATAATCCTCTTGAAAAACTCCGACCTTATGGGGGATACGCCTCATTCCGGCTTCGATAAACCGGACCACCAGCGTGCCCGTCAGCATCCGTCTTCATGAACCGGGAAAAAATTCAATTGTGTTATATCCGTCAACCGGTTATTTTATAAGAACCGGCTGCACATCAATAACGCCATCACCTATCAGTGGCAATTCCGTATCCCCGGCGCCCGACGGCAGTCACGGGAACGAATTTTCCCGGCAAGGCCGAAGCCGGCAACGGTTTCAATACACTTTTACCCGGACGGATAATTTCACCATGGACAAGCGAGAAGATCCTCCCCAGACCCGATTAACCAATGTTAACGAAAGCGCCCCCCTCAGGCGCAGCATCCAAAGCCATATTGTGTCCACACTGGGCAATGACTGCTACCCGCCCAAAATGCATCTTTATTACAACGGTCTGGCCTATTCAGTACGGGACCGGCTCATACAACGATGGCTCCGGACACAGCGAGCCTATTACGATACCTGCACCAAACGGGTATATTATCTTTCCCTCGAATTCCTTCCCGGTCGTTTTCTGATGAACTACCTCGTGAATATGGACATGAAAGAGGAGTGCATTCAGGCCCTCGAAGAATCCGGATTTTCCCTGAAAGACCTGGAGGATGAGGAATGGGATGCCGGATTGGGCAACGGAGGACTGGGAAGACTGGGGTCGTGCTTTCTGGATTCAATGGCCAGCTTGAAAATACCCGGTTACGGTTACGGAATACGCTACGATTATGGTATATTTTTTCAAACCATCGTCAACGGATATCAGGTGGAACAATGCGACAACTGGATTCGATCCGGCAACCCCTGGGAAATCCAGCGACGGGGCTATCTGTATGAAATCAAATTCTATGGCCGGTCAAGTTCGTACACCGATGCAGACGGAAAGCTCAGATACCGCTGGGAAGATACGGACAATGTCATGGCCATGGCCTGCGATATCTTCATACCCGGCTTCAGGAATGACTATGTCACGAACATGCGGCTTTGGGCCGCCCTGTCCAGCCGTGAATTTGACCTCGAATATTTCCACCGGGGAGACTATATGGGCGCCATGCAGGCAAAGGCGCTGAGTGAAAACATATCAAAGGTGCTCTATCCCAGTGAAACCGTCATGGTGGGCAAAACGCTTCGGATCAAACAGGAGTATTTCTTTGTTTCCGCAACATTTCAGGATATTATGCGCAGGTACAAAAAATACCACAGCAGCTTTACCGATTTTCCGGATATGGTCGCCGTTCATCTGAACGAAACGCATCCGGCCATCAGCATTCCCGAATTAATGCGACTGCTTCTGGACGAAGAGAAGCTGGAATGGGACACAGCGTGGGATATCTGCGTGCGCACCTTCGCCTATACCAACCATACCGTTTTGCCTGAAGCACTCGAAACCTGGCCGGTATCGCTATTAGAACAGAATCTGCCACGGCATATGCAGCTTATTTATGAAATTAACCGACGGTTCATGGAACAGGTTGCATCGCGGTATCCGGACAATCCGGAAATATTATCCCGCATGTCTATCATTCAGGAAGGAGATGCGCCCCGGGTTCGAATGGCCCACCTGGCGATAGTCGGCAGCCACGCGGTCAACGGCGTATCGGCCCTGCACACCCGCATACTGAAAACACGCCTTTTCAAAGATTTCGAACTGTTTTTCCCGGGCCGAATTCACAACATCACCAATGGAATTTCACCCCGCCGATGGCTCCTGCAGATCAATCCGGATCTGACCGGCCTGATCAATTCAGCCATAGGAACCGGATGGATCTGCGATCTCAACAAGCTCAAGGGCCTGATTCCTTACGCGGATGATCCAAAATTTCAAAATGCATGGCAGCGGGTCAAACGTAAAAACAAGGAACACCTTTTCCGGTATATACTTAAAAAAACCGGACACAGCGTTGACATCAATTCGCTGTTTGATGTTCAGATCAAGCGTATTCACGAATATAAACGCCAGCTGCTGAATGTGCTCCATATCCTGACCCTGTACAACCGCCTGAAAGAAAACCCGTCATCGGCGGGTGTCCCCAGAACCTTCATTTTCAGCGGCAAAGCCGCACCGGGATATACCCTGGCCAAACTGATCATCAAGCTGATCAATTCGGTGGCGGATCTTGTCAATACCGATCCGGACGTCAACCGGCAGATCAAAGTCATTTTTTTGTCAAACTACAGCGTAACTCAAGCCGAAAAAGTCATTCCGGCAGCCGACCTGTCCGAGCAGATCTCCACGGCCGGCATGGAAGCCTCCGGCACCGGAAATATGAAATTTGCCCTTAATGGCAGCCAGATTATCGGCACGCTGGATGGCGCCAACATCGAAATCATGGAAGAAATCGGCAGGGAAAACATGTTTGTATTCGGTTTAACTGTTGAAGAACTGGAAAACCTGAAAGCCGGAGGGTATAACCCGAAAGCATATTATCTTAACGATATGGAGCTGAAACAGGCCATCGACATGCTGACCGGCAGCAAGTTATCTCCCGGATCTCCGGGCCTGTTTGACCCGATCCGGGAGTCCCTTCTGGCAGCCGGCGACCGATATTTTATCCTGGCGGATTATCGATCCTATATCCGCAAACAGGAGGACGTCAGCCGGATATTTCGGGATACCGGGCTGTGGACCCGACGGTCTATTCTCAACACGGCCGGCATGGGATATTTTTCAAGCGACCGGGCCGTGCTCGAATATGCCAAAACCATCTGGAACGTGGCCCCGATGGAAGAGAGCCGGCCGGTCACCGGTCAAGGCATCCCGCGGTAAAACGCAAGCCCTGGGGCGGGCCGGTCCATGGAATAGAAAATCGGGCCTGATCATCACTGCGGCCATATTCTCTTACGTGTAGTTTCAAAGTCCCGGCCGTTGCCGGCGTACGACATTGCACGATCGGCTTATTTGAAGCGCGGAACCTGTTTTATCCGGATTTCGCGTAAATCTCTCCCGGGCCCCTGTTCGTGACGCCCTTGATGCCGGAAAGCAGAATCCATGCCGATAAAATGCCCGGCCGATCAAATTTAAATAAAAAAAGATTGATAAATCGATCATATAGGGATATATGTATCAAAACTGGTCTGAAAGCCCACCAAAAGTTGTCGTTCAATTTTAAAATTCCGGTTTTCAGAGGTTCGCAAGCGTGATGCCGTCCAGATTTACCTGGGCGGCTTTTTTTATGGAGCATATATGCCGGAAACTGAAGTCAGTTCCGCTTCCGGCATTTTTTGAAAGAGAAAATGGAATGAGTTTCAGCGCATTAGGGCTTAAGGAAAATCTGGTTAAAGCCGTCGAAGACCTTGGATTTAAGACGCCTACCCCGATTCAGGTAAAAGCGATCCCCACACTCCTTACCGGAGAAAGGGATTTTGTGGGACTTGCCCAGACAGGAACCGGTAAAACCGGCGCATTTGGTCTGCCGATGATCCAGCTGATCGATCCGGCGCTCTGCCGGCCTCAGGGGATCGTGATTTGTCCGACCCGGGAGTTGTGCATGCAGATTACAAATGATTTTGAAAAATTTGCAGCGCATGTGAAAGGCATCAGCATCGTCGCCGTCTACGGCGGGGCCGATATTTCAACCCAAATACGGAAGCTGAGAAACGGCGCCCAGATTATTGTCGCCACGCCCGGCCGTCTGCTTGATCTGATCAATCGAAAGGCGGTCAATCTGTCCGGAATTTCATATACCGTTCTGGACGAAGCCGATGAGATGCTGAATATGGGATTTCAGGAAGATATCAACAGCATCCTGGATCAAGTGCCGGCGCGCAGAAAAGTCTGGCTGTTTTCTGCAACCATGCCAAATGGCGTTGCGGCCATTGCCAAAAATTACCTGACCAATCCGGTTGAGGTGACGGTAGGCGCTAAAAACCAGACCCCCGCCAACATCGTCCATACCTACTATATGACTCACGAAAAACAACGGTATGAAGCCCTGAAACGGATCATTGATTTTACGCCCGACATGTTTGCGCTGATTTTCTGCAGAACCCGGAAAGAAACCCAGACCGTAGCCGAATCGCTGATGCAGGACGGTTATCTGACCGAATCTCTTCACGGAGATTTATCCCAGACCCAGCGCGATTACGTAATGCGAAAGTTCAGGGCAGGAAACATCCGGATTCTTGTGGCAACCGATGTTGCGGCCAGAGGCCTTGATGTGGAGGATATCAGCCATGTCATTCATTACAATCTGCCGGATGAAGCGGAAGCCTATACCCATCGGAGCGGAAGAACCGCGCGTGCCGGAAAGTCCGGCGCCTCGATCGTCCTGATCAACACCAGGGAAATGCGTCGGATCCGGGAATTACAGTCAAGAGGCAATATCCGCTTCGAATGCGGAAAGATACCGGACGGCCGTGCCATTTGCGAAAAGCAGCTGATCGGTCTGGTGAAAAAAATCGTCGATACAGATGTAAACCGGAATGAAATTGCCGATTATCTCCCCGCTGTTTACGATGCCCTGGGCAGCATCGACAAAGAAGAGCTGATCCAAAGATTTATTTCAGCTGAGTTTAACCGGCTTCTCGAGTATTATCGACATGCCGGCGACATCAATGCCAAAACGGCTGCCCCGTCCGTTTCAAGACCGGCAAGGCCGACAAGACCGACAAATCGCAAAGAGAGACTTAACGGGAAGCAGACCCAACGGTTTTTTATCAATATCGGACAGCTGGACAAAATCAATGAGGGAGCGATCGTCCGGTTGATCTGCGACAAATCCGGCATCCGGTCCAGCATGATCGGCGCCATTGACCTGAACCGGGAGTTTTCTTTTTTTGAGGTCGAAAAAAGCGCGGCAGAAAAAATCCACGCATGTTTCAATGACGCACGCCTCGACGGCAGACCGGTCAAAGTTCGAAAAGTAGAGGAAGACGCAAGAGCCGGAAGCCGATCGGGCTACACTCGAAAAGCGGAAAAAAGCACAAGACCCGGAAGCCGACCGGGATACGTTCGAAAAGCAGAGGAAGACGCAAGAGCCGGAAGCAAAACGGGCTATTTTGGGAAAACGGATAAAAAGAAAGTACATCGCAAAGGAAACCTGAACGCGGCGAAGCGCTGATCCGGCTTCCGCCTCCGTCATCCGGATATTGACAGTTCATTTTTCATCCAGCACTTTTCTGACAATCTCTGCCATCTGTTTGCGAACGACGGGCTTCATGATATATTCACGGATACCCATGGCTCTGGCCGTTTCCTCGTTGATCAGTTCACTGAAGCCCGTGCAGAGGATAATGGGGATATCCGGTCTGATTGCAAGAAGTTGTTGCGCCAGCTTCGTACCGGTCATATGGGGCATGGTCATATCCGTGATGGCAAGATCAAATTTTTCGGGCGCAGCCCGAAATATCTGCAACGCCTTCTCACTGCTCATCTCGGCGGTGACCTCATACCCGAGGCTTTCCAGCATGCTTTGCTCCAGTTTCACGATAGACGCATCGTCATCCAGAAGCAGAATCCGCTCATTTCCTTTCGGTACGGCCTTTACGTCCTCTGACCGGGGACTTTCAGCAGCTGAAGCAATCATCGGCAGGTATACGAGAAAGGTGGCCCCCTTGCCGGGTTCACTGTACACCGTGATATGACCCCCATGACTTTTCACGATGCCATGGACAACGGAAAGTCCCAGCCCGGTCCCCCCCAGCTTTCTTTTGGTCGTAAAATAGGGTTCAAATATCCGCTCCAGCGTCGCACGGTCCATCCCGTGCCCGGAATCACTGATTTCCAGTTTCAGATACGGACCGGGAACCAGATCCATGTCCGCGGCCTTGTGATCATCCCGGCCGATATCAACCATTGTAAGGGAGACGGCCATCACCCCTGCCCCTGTCCGCATGGCCTGGTAGGCGTTGGTGCACAGATTCATAATCACCTGATGAATCTGGGTCGGATCGGCCAGCACATACCCGCACGCAGGATCAATGTTCCGACGGATCTCGATCGTGGTTGGAATGGAGGCCCGTAACAGTTTAAGGGCTTCCTTGACAATCAGGTGGACCTGAACGGGGTTGCGTTCATGATCCGTCTGACGGCTGAAAGAGAGAATCTGTTTTACCAGATCCCTGGCACGGTTTGCCGCCCTGAGAACTTCGGCAATCTGAGCGGCTGCCTCGCTGTCTGCGGGCAGTTCCATCATGGCCATATCTGCATACCCGAATATGGCCATCAGAATATTATTAAAGTCGTGGGCGATACCGCCAGCCAGCGTACCGATTGCCTCCATCTTCTGGGCCTGGCGGAGCTGTCTTTCCAGCCGTTCTTTTTCTTCTGACATGCGCTTGCGCTGAATGATCACGGCCAGATTATTTGCAATTGCTGACAGAAACGACTCTTCTTTCGGATCATGCCGGTGGCCCTCCTTCAGATAGATATTGACCACACCGATGGTTCTTCCGCTCAGAAGGATGGGCGCACAATAATGCCCGTGCGGTCCCATGCCTTTACAGCAGATCTCATGGCGGTCGTCCAGATGGCTTGCGAACTGTATTCGGCCGGTCAACGCCGCCTGCCCGCACAGACATCTGCCGAAAGGAACTGAAGCGCACGTTCTTCGGACAGATTCGGGAACCCCCTTCGAAGCCTTCATATTCAGCACGTCTGCTTCATTTTCGACCAGATAGATACTGCACCCCGTCGCCTCCGGGGAAAACCTTTCACCCGACAGAACCAGATCCACCGCGCGCTGCAACAACTCGTCAAGAAACGTATCGATCTGTGTGAGACTCAACAGTGCATTGATGGTGGACTGAATGTCGCAGTTTCGCCGTATTTCCTCCTCCGCCTGCTTCTGTTCCGTTACGTCGGTGATGAATCCTTCCAGCGCCAGCAGCTCTCCTGCGTCAGAAAAAACCCCCACCCCCTGTTCCCACACCTGTTTTGTTTCTCCTGTTTTTGTCAGAATGCGGTAATTCAGCTGAAATGACAACTTTTCCGACAACCTCTTCTGGATAGTATACCAGACAGCATCCCTGTCATCCGGATGAATCAGTTCATTGTATGCGAGCGTTCGGTTCCCGACCAGGTCTTCTATAAGATATCCGGTCAATCCCAGACACCCCTGGCTGACAAATTCCATGGTCCAGTCCGAATCATTCCGGCAGCGATAGGCCATGCCCCGTATGTTTCCCATCAGCGTAACGAGCTTGCGCTGGCTTTCTTTCGCCTCGTCCTCCGCCTGCTTCCGCTTGGTGACATCGCGGTTCATCCCCCGAAATCCCAGCAGATTTCCTTTTCCATCGACGATGGGCATCCCGCTGGTTTCCACCATCACCCGCCGCCCGTCCCTGTGAAAATTCAGGCTCACAAACCCTTCAAAGGCTTCGAGGCTGGCAACCCGTTTCCTGAAATATTCCGCACTCTGCTTCGCATCATCTTCAGTCTGAAGATCAAACAGGGTTTTGCCGACAACCTCCTCCGGTGCATACCCTAACAGGCTTTTGATCTTGGGGCTGGCATAGGTGATGACGCCATCCCGGTTGACTTCCCATATCCATTCGCTGATGCCTTCGACCAGGGACCGGTATTGCTCTCTGCTCTGCCGGAGCACCTCCTCTGCCTGCCTACATCTGAAAATCTCTTTATGGAGAAGAACATAGATAAATGAGGTTGTAATAATGATAAATATCCAGCATTTGGTTGTCTGTATCCGATTAACAACGTCAGCATCTTTGGTAAGAAAAAATACTATCCGGTCAAAAAACCGGGTACATAGGATGGCAAATGCTGCATAGATGGAGACGATTCTGAAGGCCGGATTTTTCAGGCAGACAGACTTGATTCGGGATAACAGTCTATTCATGAAAGCACCCTCGTCGTAAAGGCAGGACGTGTAAACCGGATATAATTTGCCGCATCCGTCCACGGTATAATTCGGGGGTTATGTTCCATTTTCAGAAAACTCACCATCGGAAGGTCCTTCTTCCGCTACGCCGAAGATTCGCTTTTTATACACGCGTGCAAGCCCGCCGGTGGATGTTTCCCTGTATGAGGCCGGCCGTTGAAAGGGCGTCGAGAATCGCTTCATGATCGCAGCAAAGCTTATCCTTGAGGCAATATATAACGGCCGGAAGCATTGACCGCTTCAAAGCGCATGCCGTTCTGATGAAGCGGAAGCTCAGCCGATGGTTCCCAGATAATTTCTACACCACGGGGATAAAATGCCTCCTGAATGGCGACATCGGTCATATGCCCTTTGCCGGTCGCAGCCAGGCTACCGTACAATGTGACGCGAAACCCTTCAGCGTCCGGATGCTCGCGTCCAAAAAGGGTCGCGGCCCTGTAAGGCGCGATGGTATGACGGCCGGAAGGGCCATATCCGATTCTGTATAGCTCCCGAAGGGTTTTCATTTGACCGGTTCCTGAATAATTACATCAATAATGAACAGTTCACGCCCAACTGAAATTCTAACAGTTTTTTTGGCATTTGAAAACAGGATCAAGGCGCAAACCGTAATAATGAGTTTCTAAAGGAGCACTGGCTGCATTTGCCGTATCAAAGCGTAAATCGATTATCAGCAGAATACGATTATAGACAAATGATATGCGGCGTTGATTAATATCAATAAAAATCACCGCTGCAAAAAAGGGGGGGGACCGACCTTCACAGGGTATATTTTTTGTGCCATTTTAGACAATGTATTTATTTTTTTCTCTTGTCCTTTAAATAAATCGCCGTCGACTGCCCTCCACCCACTGACCGTTCTTCGAGCTGAAACAGTTTTATCGCCATCACAAGCTCCCTCAGCTTCTTGTACCCATAGTTTCTCGGATCGAATTCCGGTGCCTGCTTGGCGATGTTGCTGCCTACGGCGGCAAGATGAGCCCAGCCACTGTCATCCGAAGATGCATCGACAGAGTTTGTCAACAGATTCAATAGATTAGAGTCCTGCATCAGTTCATTGGCCGTTTTGCGTTTAATGGACTCACTGTCGTCATCCTTGAATCTGAGCACTTCAGTGAATATGAACTTATCGCATGCAGAGACAAATGCCGATGGTGTCTTTCTCTCGCCAAATCCGTAAACGATAAGACCCGCCTCTCTGATCCGTGACGCCAGTTTGGTAAAATCACTGTCACTGGATACGATACAGAACCCATCGAATTTGTCCGTATAAAGCAGATCCATCGCATCAATGATCAGTGCGCTGTCCGTAGCATTTTTGCCTGTGGTATACCTGAACTGCTGTATGGGCTGAATGGAATACTGCAGCAGAACTTCCTTCCAGCCTTTAAGGCCCGGCACCGTCCAGTCACCGTAAATGCGTTTCACATTGGCGGTTCCATACTTTGCGATTTCCGCCAGCAGTCCTTCTACCGTGGACGGCTGAGCGTTATCTCCGTCTATCAACACGGCCAGTTTCTGAATTTTTCCGTCTGACATGGTTTTTCCTTATAAACTTCAATGGCCCGGGATGCCATCCAATCCGGTTACCGGACCGGATTCCTCACCCTTTCCGGACAAAGAAAGAAAAATACTGGAAAGCGGGAAAGCTTTCACTGCCGGGGCCCGACGACGAGAATCACCGCATCATCCAGCGCGACCTTCTGGCCGTCTCTGATTTTACATCGTTTCCGGGACTCGACGTTTCCGTCCACCCTGACCCGGCCCTCTTCAATTATCAATTTTGCCATTCCTCCGGAATCACAGAGCCCCGAGGCTTTCAAAAGCTTATTGAGCTCGATATAATCACCGGATATCTCAAACGTATCCATACGGTTTTCCTTAAACGTTCTTAAAAGGTTTAAACAGATATTCCAGCCCGTTGACCTTGATTTCATACACCGCCCGCAGCATTTCACCCAGCTCACCCTCCGGGAATCCCTTCTGGGCAAACCAGACAACATAGGGCTCAGGAAGGTCAACCAAGAGGCATCCGGCATATCTGCCAAACGGCATTTTAGCCCTCGCAAGCTTCAGAAAGCTGTCAGGGTCGGGGAAAACCGGCGTGCCCGGGCACTTGTTTTCATCGTTCATAACATCATCCTGTACGATCAACAGATTAAAACCAGCGCCGTACCCTTTCAAAATCTTAAAGAGGAAATTCCAAAGTACCACCTTTTCCCGTTTTCAGATAAAAATTCAGAAATTCTGATTCCACCCCGACCCCGGCGCGGGGGTTTTTCTGTTACAAAAAATCTTCAACAGGGTCATGCCGATATCTTATCATCGGCACCCGATAATTTATAACAGATACACCCGCAGAACTCGATCTTTTTTTCTGGCGTCTATATCTATGGCGCATTGGCATAACGGCCAAAAATTCTGCCCATGTGAAAAATTTATTATAGCCGAGACCCTTAGGGCTCCCTCAGAAATAACTTCCCATTTTAAGCGCCGATGCATCCTGCCTGGCTGCGTTACGAAAGCTCGCAATATGCTTGATATTCCTGCCCTTTCGTGCTTTGCCAGACAGGCGCCTCAACACTTAAACTTGCGAACTTATTTCTGAGCGAGCCCTTATTCCTGAGCTACCTGAATTCAAGCCGTATCGGGCAATGGTCCGAGCCCGTGACATCCTTTAAAATCCCTGCCCCGGTGACCCGGGAGTCGCTGCCCGGGTCCACGCAGAAATAATCGATACGCCAGCCGATATTCCTGGCCCTCGCATTGAACCGGTAGCTCCACCAGGTATAGTTGTCCGGGCCGGAATCAAATTTGCGAAAGGTATCGATAAACCCGGCCCCGATAAAGGTATCCATCCAGGCCCGCTCTTCGGGGGAATAGCCCGGATTTTTCTCGTTGGACGCCGGATTTTTAAGATCGATCGCCTTATGGGCGACATTGAAATCCCCGCAGATCACCGCTGATTTTTTTTCCGCAAGTCCGGTGACAAAGCGGTGCAGGGCCCGGTTGAAGTCCAGTTTATACCCGATCCTGACAAGGCCGGGCCGGGCATTGGGAAAATAGGCATTGATCAGGTAAAAATCATTATATTCAAGGGTCAGGACCCGGCCTTCCTGATCAAATGACTCATCTCCCAACCCGTAGATGACCGAAAGGGGTTCCGCCTTCGCATACACGGCGACCCCGGAATACCCTTTTCGGACCGCACCGTGCCAGTAAGAGGTGTATCCGTCAATCTTGAGGAGGGCTTCTGAAAGCTGATCGGGCTGGGCCTTGGTCTCCTGAATCGCAAAAATATCCGGTGACAGGCCTTTGACGATATCGACAAAGCCTTTTTTCTCGACAGCCCGGATGCCGTTGACATTCCAGGATATAAAGGTTCTGCCCCCACCGGATTTGGAGCGATTTTTCGATGAAGGGATTTGCCGCGGCGTAACGCCGATCTTCGGGCAGAGTTCCTGAATCACACAGCGGTCACAGTGAGGGGCCACGGGTTTGCAGGTTCCCTGACCAAAGGCAACCAGGATGGAATTGATTTCGATCCAGTATTTTTCCGGCAGCTTTTCACGCAGGGCCATCTCGGTTTCCAGCGGGGTCCGGGTCTTGACATACCCCCACAGGTTCATGATTCGATGGACATGGGTATCCACGCAGATGGCCGGTTTGCCAAAGGCCGCGCTGAGCACCAGATTCGCGGTTTTTCTCCCGACCCCGGGCAGCTGAAGCAAAGAATCGATATCATCCGGAATCCGGCCCGAAAACGGTTCGAGTGCTGCCGACAGTCTGGCAAGATAACCGGCCTTGCTCTTGTAAAAGCCCACCGGATAGATCAGCTTGCTGATCTCTTCTTCGGATAATCGGGCAAGAGCTGCCGCATCGGACGCCTTCTTAAACAACCGGGTCGAGGCGCTGGCGGTGACATCGTCCCGGGTGCGGGCCGATAAAATGGTCGCCACCAGGACCTTGAACGGGTCCCCGGTCTGTACGGCGATCAGATCCACCACCGGAACCTGATAGGATTGAACCTCTTTTTTTACCGCTTCTATAAGCCTGACTATCTCCGTCATGTCACCCCCTGTCAAAAGTTGCGAGTTTGCCCGTAGCCGATACAAAGACCCTATCATAGTGTAATTGGAGATTTCTGGCAACGCCGGGATTCGCCCTGCGGGAGGACCCAGGAGCGCTACCGCTTAAGGAGCACTTCGTTTGAGGCAAAAGATAAAAAGCAAAAAGCTTTTATCTTTGAACGTCACCCCCCTCTGTGCTCTCTGTGTCCTGTGGTGAACTTTCACATTTCTAAAGGCTCTTGACAGGATACGCCGCATCAACCACTCATTAGCACTTTTATTCTCGGTTATAAATCCCCTTTGCGTGAGACTTTTTTTTGAAATCCGTCTCTTGAAATCAAACTCACTACCTTATGCCTGTTTTCCCGCTATCCCATACCTGAAGTGCTGGTTATGCATTGACACCCCCTTCTTATTTTTATATAAGTTTTCATTTATGTAATGTATCCTTACCTGAAATTGTGTTTTTTTTCGATTGGGAACGCGAGTGTTATTGCAGGGGTGGCGATTTTGCCTGAGATGATACCCATTGAACCTGAACTGGTTAATGCCAGCGTAGGGAATTGCAGAGAAAGCTGATCTTTTTGTCCGGTAACAGTTTTTCTCGCCGATCATTTTTTGCATCTCATCCAGCCCCTTCTGCCATAATTCTGCTCAAATCAACATTGTTTGAAAGCATGGAAACCCATTATCATCCTGACAGCTGGCTAACGGCCGGTTATTTCGGAAACCCTGGGTCAGCTTCAGAAACAGGGAGGCATGAAGGTATGACATATCTGGCTGAAAAATCAGCTGAAAATCTGATCCGGATCAGAGAGCGCAAGCCCCTGATTCACAATATCACCAATTTTGTGGTCATGAACTACACCGCAAATGTTCTGCTGGCCATGGGCGCATCTCCGGTCATGGCCCATGCGGAGAACGAAGTTGAAGAAATGGTCTCGTTTGCAGGCGCTCTGGTTCTGAACATCGGGACCCTTACCGATTCGTGGGTGGGCGCCATGATCAAAGCCGGGAAAAAGGCGACATCCATGGGGACCCCCGTGATTCTTGATCCTGTCGGATCAGGCGCCACAACGCTTCGGACAAACGCCGCAAAAAAAATCATTTCCGAAACGAATGTGACGGTTATCCGGGGAAACGCATCTGAAATTCTGTCACTCCGCCATGAAACTTCGAGAACAAAAGGGGTTGATTCCATGCATACGGTTGAAGATGCCTTTGAAACCGCAACGGCTCTGGCAACGGAGCTTGAGACAACCCTTGCCATTACCGGCCCTGTGGATCTGATTACCGATGGAAAAAGGATTTTGAAGGTTTCCAACGGCCACCCGATGATGGCGAGGGTTACCGGTACCGGATGCGCTGCCACCGCGGTCATCGGAGCGTTTTCCTCAGTCGATGATGACCCGGTTTCAGCGACTGCCACAGCGCTTTCATTTTTCGGGCTTGCCGGAGAAAAGGCAGGCCGGAGCGCATCGGCGCCGGGCAGTTTTATGATTGCCCTGCTGGACGCGCTGTACACCATCAGCCCGGAGGAATTAAAAAACGGCTGCCGGATCAGCAGGGATTAATCCGGGCCATCGGGTAATCAGCGCCCAAACAAAAGCCCGCTCATGCCGGGTAAATTTTTGCAAAGGAATTTTTGTTATGACTGATAACATGACCCAAAAAAAATACATCAGGGTATTGACCATTGCCGGCTCTGACAGCGGTGGCGGGGCCGGTATTCAGGCCGATCTTAAAACCATGTCCGCCAATGGCTGCTACGGCATGAGTGTCATCACGGCACTGACCGCACAAAATACAATGGGAGTAACAGGCATCCACCCGGTTCCCGTGGATTTTGTCAAACAACAGATGGAGGCGGTCCTGACCGATATCGGAACCGATGCCGTCAAAATCGGCATGCTCTACTCTCCGGAATTGATCGAAACGGTTGCCGCTCAGCTGAAAAAATTCAATGTCGCCAATATCGTACTCGATCCTGTCATGGTTGCGCAAAGCGGGGATAAACTTCTCCGGGATGATGCCATCGATGCCATCAAAAAGTATCTTCTACCCATGGCGGACATCGTCACCCCCAATCTTCCCGAAGCATCCGTGCTCCTGGGACGAAAGATCCGGGAGCTGAATGAACTTGAGCAGGCCGCAAAGGACCTTGCAAAATTTGGCAGCAGAAACATCCTGATCAAGGGCGGGCATCTTGAAGACGGCACCAGCGACGATCTTCTCTATCTGGGCGAAGACAAGCGGATCATCCTGCTCAAGGGGAAAAGAGTAACGACCCGTAACAATCACGGCACCGGCTGCACCCTGTCTTCGGCCATCGCATCCTTTATCGCAAAAGGAAACGATATCGAGCAGGCCGTATGGCTGGCAAAAACGTACATCACAGAGGCCATCTCCGCCGGCGCCGCATATACCATCGGCCACGGCCACGGGCCTGTGCATCATTTTTACAAATTCAGCTGAAACGATTTTCCCGGCGAATTAAATCGAAAATCAGACCAGAAGGCAGGGATTCATGGAGGGCAATTCAGAGAGAAAAGAAGCCTGTGGGAATGCGGCAGCGGCACCGTCCATCTCCTTTGAAAATATTTGCCTCTCGTTTAACGGCAGCGCCCTCTTCAAAAACCTGAATTTCGAGGTGGAGGCAGGGCTTTGCACCTGTATTCTCGGGCCCAGCGGGTGCGGCAAATCGACCCTGCTGAAGCTGATCTCAGGCAATCCCTCACTGACATACACAGGCCGGATCCGATTTTCCGGGGGAAAGCGGCAGGATCACAAGGCGGCGTGGATGGCCCAGAATGACCTTCTGATGCCCTGGATGCGCATCATCGACAATGTATTGCTGGGAGCGACCTTAAGAGCACCCGGTTTTAAAAAAAACGTATCGGAGGCCTTGAGAAAAAAAGCGGCCGCACTTCTCATCGAAGCCGGCCTTGGCGGGTATGAGCAGGCGTACCCCTCGGCCCTGTCAGGCGGCATGCGCCAGAGGGTTGCGCTGTTAAGAACCCTGATGGAAGATCGCCAGGTCCTGCTGATGGATGAGCCGTTTTCGGCGCTCGATGCGCTCACCCGGATCCGGCTCCAGAACCTGGCCGCAGGCATGATCAAGGGCGCCACCGTTCTTCTGGTGACCCACGATCCCATGGAAGCGCTCCGGATGGGCGACCGGATCCATGTAATGTCGGGAACCCCTGTCCAGATGGGCAGCGTGCTCCATCTGCCGGGCAATCCGCCCCGTGATGCGGGTGATCCGCAAACCGCCGGGCTCTATGCCGGATTGCTCAAACGGTTGATGGGAGAAGTGTCGTGAGAATCACGCGCCCTGCCATACTGATTTTGAGCCTGGTTCTGGCATGGCAGCTGCTGGTTGCCGTCACCGGGGTTCCCCACTACATTCTTCCGGGTCCCGTGCCCGTTGTTAAAGCGATTTTCGGCAACTTTCCGACCCTTTTATTCCATTTAAAAACAACGCTGACGGAAATGGTTGCCGGGCTGTTTATCGGCACTTTCCTCGGCACTGGCTTTGCGCTGACCATGATCGTCTCCCCGCACCTGAAACGCTGGATGCTGCCGGTGATCGTGATCAGCCAGGCCATACCGGTGTTTGCGCTGGCCCCGGTTCTGGTATTGTGGATCGGATACGGCATGGCATCGAAAATCGCCATGGCGGTGCTGATTATTTTTTTCCCGGTGACCGCTTCATTTTACGACGGCATGCAGAGGACCGAAGCGGATCTGCTGGAACTTGCGCGGATTATGGATGCCACCCCGCTGGCCACCCTGCGCCACATCGTTATTCCATCGGCATTGCCTGCGTTTGCCTCGGGTCTTCGGGTGGCAACGGCCGTGGCCCCGATCGGCGCGGTGATAGGCGAGTGGGTCGGGTCCAGCTCAGGACTGGGATTTTACATGCTCCATGCCAACGCCCGCATGCAGATTGATATCATGTTTGCCGCATTAACGCTGCTGTCCGTGATATCGCTGGCCCTTTATTTTTCAATTGACCGTTTCCTGGACAAACTGATTTTCTGGGAAACCAAAAAGGAATTGACCCATGAAACACCTGTTTAAAACCGTGGTCCTCACGGCCCTTATGGTAATCTTTGGTTTCTTTCCGTCCGCAATGGCCGGTGAAAAAATGACCGTTCTGCTGGACTGGTTTGTAAACCCGGATCATGCACCCCTGTTTGTCGCCCTTGAGAAGGGATATTTCGAAAACCAGGGGCTGAATGTGGAGATCATCGCGCCCTCCAACCCCAATGATCCCCCCAAGCTGGTTGCCGCAGGCAAGGCAGACATTGCGGTATCGTATCAGCACCAGCACCAGATGCAGGTAGACCAGGGACTTCCCCTGACAAGAATTGCCACCCTGATCGCCACGCCGTTAAACGCCCTGGTGGTATTGGAAAAAAGTGATATCAAAACGATTGCCGATCTTAAAGGCAAAACCGTCGGCTACTCGGTGGGCGGATTTGAAACGGTGCTGCTCAAGGTCATGCTGGAAAAAGAAGGCCTGCAGCTGACCGATGTCAATCTGGTCAACGTGAATTTTTCCCTGTCGCCCTCGCTGATTTCAAAAAAAACCGATGCGGTGGTCGGCGCCTTCCGAAACTTTGAACTCAATCAGATGGACATCGAAAAAAAACCGGGAAGAGCGTTTTATGTGGAAGAGTACGGAATTCCCGCTTACGATGAATTGATTCTCGTCGCCAATACCGACAAAGCAAAGGAGAAAAAATTCCGAAAATTTGTAGATGCCCTGGAGCAGGGCGTTCAGTTTCTGATCAACCATCCCGACGAGAGCTGGGACCTGTTTATCCGGGGCAGAGAAAGCCTCAATGACGAACTCAACCGGCGCGCCTGGGCCGATACCCTGCCCCGGTTTGCACTTCGACCCGGTGCGCTGGACAGACACCGCTATACCCGGTTTGCCCGCTTTTTAAAAGACCAGGGCATGATCCAAAAAGATGCCCCGCCGCTTGACACCTGGGCGGTTGAGCTTGAGTAGAGACCCAGATCCCGTTGCCGGAAGATGGAATGGGGCGATACGGAAAGATCGTGACGTGCAACAGCACGGGGTTGAAAATGATCCGGGCCCGCCCGGAAGCCATCATCGGCCGGCCGGCCAAAACGGTTTTTGACGGCTTCAACGCCTGGGCCCTGGAAAAGGTTAAAACCGAACCGTTGAAAAAAAATCAGCTTCCGGTATGGAATCGCGTGTCGCAGGGGAAAACGACAGTGCCATCAGCCCTCAGCCGGATCGCCAGTGCCCCAGTTCTCGATAACGTAGTCCACATCCTTGTCCCCGCGGCCGCTCAGGTTGACAAGAATCGTGCCTCTCTTCATCTCGCGTGCCTTTTTTAACGCAAATGCAACCGCATGCGCACTCTCAATCGCGGGGATGATGCCCTCCAGACGGCAAAGCTTGAAAAAGACATCTTTGCATTCATCATCCGAGCAGGTTACATACTTCACCCGGCCGGCATCTTTCAGGTAACAGTGTTCAGGGCCTACTCCCGGGTAATCCAGGCCGCTGGCGCACGAGTAAACCGGTGCAGGAGAACCGTCTTCGTTCTGCAGCAGGTAGCATTTGAATCCATGAATAATGCCTTCGCGCCCATAGCTCATCGTTGCCGCATTTTCTCCAACGCCTTCGCCCCGTCCCAGGGGTTCTACACCAAACAGCTCGCAGGGATCATTTAAAAATGAAGAAAAAATGCCGATGGCATTGGAGCCGCCACCGATACAGGCGCACACCGCATCGGGAAGATACCCGGTCATCGCGTGAAACTGTTCACGGGCCTCGATTCCCACGATGTGCTGAAAATCACGCACCATGAGCGGAAACGGGTGCGGTCCCACCACCGAGCCAATGCAGTAAATCGAGTTCTCGTAGTCTGCAAGATAGGCTTCAAACGCGGAGTCGACCGCCTCTTTCAGGGTCCTGAGACCGTGGGTCACCGGCACCACTTTGGCCCCCAGCAACTTCATGCGGCTGACATTCGGCGCCTGCTTGGCAATGTCGACTTCGCCCATGTGTATTTCGCATTCCAGCCCGAAATAGGCAGCCGCCGTGGCCAGGGCTACGCCGTGCTGACCCGCACCGGTTTCGGCTATCACCCGTTTTTTACCCATGTATTTGGCAAGCAGAACTTCACCCATGCAATGATTGAGTTTATGGGCGCCCGTATGATTCAGATCCTCCCGCTTCAAATAGATCTGCGCCCCGCCGTTCTTCAGAGACAGGGTCCGCGCGTGACAAACCGGCGTCGGCCGGCCCTGAAAATGCTTGCGGATATAACGCAGTTCGGCAATGAAGGTGGCGTCGTTTTCAATATTGTGGTAGGCCTCCGTAATCTCGGCGAAGGGTTTTTCGAGCTGGGGCGGCAGAAATTTTCCGCCATACTTTCCAAAAAAACCGTTTTCATCCGGAACATTATACTGTCTGATCTCTTCAGTCATCTCTCACCTCATAGTTGTTGTTGGCACCTCGATTGAAACGAGGGCAATGGGTTTTATTGCCTGCCGTCATTTACCCGTTCCCACTATTCTCCCGGTGCGGCGGGAGCATCATGAGAAATTATTTCCGTTTGTCATTTTTCTGTCGGTACATGCGCCGATCGGCTTTTGCCATCAGTTGATCCAGGCTGCAGGGGGTTTTCGGATCATACAAAACGGTACCGATACTGATGGACAAATTCCCGATCCTTTTGCTGATAAATGTCGGCCAGATGTTTCGGTGCTATGTCATATACGGTCCGACCGATAATGTCATTTTTCCCAAGGCCGGTAAAACGCTCAAATGCGGGGTTACATCCGGTATAAACGCCCCGTGCGTCCTTATAAAAAATCGGGACCGGGACGGAATTGATCAGGTCCTGCTTTGTTTCAGAATCGTCATTCATAACGAGTACGTTGTTAAGTTATATTGGCCGGAATCCGTCCATACAGCGATGTCTGCCTTTTTCATGTGCGTCAGGTTCAGATTCCGTTCGGTAAAAGATGTCAGGCCTCTCTGCAGGATAAGATATCCTGCTTTCTTGAAGCCGAAAAAAAAGGCTCAACCAAATCGACAGGACCGGGGGCAGCCATTGATTTGTGACTATAGTAAATTGATTAATCAAAAAATCAATGTCTCTATTTTCATGCAAAAATAATCTTATCCCATGACGCTCAGTTTAACAAGCAAGAAGGAGACTCATGCTCGGAAAATTATTTTCAAATCAGGATGGAAACCGATACTTTCGGAATGCCGTTTGAGGAAACGGGCTCGATCATAATTTCGGCATAAAAAAATCAGACTTTCCCTAATATACATTTTTTGAAAACCGGATTTATGGATGAACCCCCACTGAGACCTTCTTTGCTTCATGATTTGTGATAACGATGCCTGAAACGATCAATAGCACACTGTAAAAATGGATCATGCTGATTGCTTCATTCAAAAAGAAATAGGCTGAAATGCCGCTGAAGACAGGCAGTGTGTAATAAATCATCCCCGCTTTTGAGGGGCCGATGATGCAGATGGATCTATGCCATAAAACAAAAGCGGAAAGGGATGCAAAAATTCCGACGTAAAGAATGGAGGCAACGATTGCTGTGTCGAAAACGACAGACGGCGTCGTTGCATGCTCCCAGATAAAAAACGGGAAGAGAAAAATAAGCCCCAGAATAAATGTAGCGAGCTGAAACGCTGAAATACTCAGCTGTTTCGGCTTTTGTTTTACTAAAATGCTGTAAACGGCAAATAAAATCGATGCGGCGAGCATCCAGATATCGCCAATCGCGAAGGAAATATCCAGCAGGATGGAAAGAGTCCCTTTGCTGATCAGCAGCAGAACGCCGGCGAGCACAAGGATGATACCGGCGCCTTTTTTAAAGGTGATCAATTCCTGAAATAATATTCTGGAAAAAATGACGATAAAAATCGGAGAAGAGATCGCAATCAAGGAAAGATTCATCGCTGTCGTCGTGTGAGCGGCATAAAAGATGAACATATTGAAAAGTGTAATGCCGACAAAAGCGGTGACGGACAGATACCGCAAATGCTCTCGGATCGTGCACCATTCATCGATCAGGCGTTTTGCGGCAAACGGCAAAAAGACAACGACAGCGACCACCCATCTCCAGAAAGCAAGACTGATGGGAGGGATACTTTCATTCAGGCCCCGGGCGACAATAAAATTTCCCGACCAGAGGGCGGTTGCAGCGATCGCAAAAAAATAACCGGCGAGCATGGAAGACGGGACTGATCTCTCTGGCACTTGAAAACTCCTGGACCGGATTTTCATAATCCCAGGCCTTCATTGATCAGCACTACGGTGATCCGTCCGGCGGGGAATGACTTTTCGGTAATGGCCCATGTGTTGCAGATACGATCCGGACTTTTGCAATCCGTGCAGAAGGCCGTTTTCATGCACGGCGTTTTAAATCCGGGATGCTGGATCGCATTGACAGGCGCGGCGTAAGCTTTTATCCGCCTCTTGGCGGTCTCAATATCGGAAACGATCTTGTTCCGGCCGACAAAAATGACCCCATGCTTCGGGCCGAATGTGATTCCCCCCACCCGGTTGCCGATCATATCCAGATTCACCAGCTGGCCGGTTTCGGTAACCGCATTGGAACCCGTCAGAAAAAAATCGACCAGCAGGGCCTTTCTGCGGCGTTCGATGCTTTCTTCACGGGAGATATTCGGATCAAACGTTTCTATCAGATCCATATCCGTATTGCACCTGATTTCATCTAAAACGGCTGTGGCACGAAGCGTCATGGAATCGCCCCATGCAGCGCTTTTTGCCTTGATCTCCGGCAGAATATCTTCAATGACAATCCTTTTTGCATCGGTGCGGTTATCGGCAATGCAGGCTCCGAAATTGTTGCCTTCCAGAGATTTTCTGCATTGTTCAAGCCTTTTTTTCCAATATGTTTTCATGGGCGTGTTCATGGTTTTTCGGATCCGGTTAGTTCGAGATTAATAATGTCTCACGCAAACATGCGACGCAAAAAATAAAGCGTTTCGGGCGTTGCGACTTTTTTAGGATAAATTTCATTACGGTGTGGCTTTTTACGCCCCCGTCATATGCTCCCCCTGAACCATCGGGCAGTGGCATCATGTTTAATACCATAATCCCCGCCGAAACAAGAAACAATATTTTCAGGTCTGATCAACAGCGTTGCTTTCGGAAATGATCCGGGTTGCGGAGCATCCTTCACCCTGAATTTTACTCCCTGGTTAATTTACGCTTCGGGCTCGATATCACTTCGGCCATATTTCCGTACGTGTCGCTTCGGAGTCCCGCCCGTTCCCGGCGTACGACATTGCGCGATCCGGGGAGTGTTTTATCTGCATGACTTTTTCTTCCGGGTTGATTTCCTTGAAAACCTCTGCCATAACAAATCGCATGCTGGACGTTCCCGGGAATTAAGCCTCTGTCACGATATGAAAAATCATTTGTAAGAGGAAGCCATGAACAATCTGAAAGCCTTTTTCGGGCCAATGAAACCTTCTTTTCTCGTTCTGACCCCTGCCTGCGTACTCCTGGGCCTGGGAACTGCTGTCTGGAGGTCATCCCAGTCTGTCAGCCCCGGTTATTTTCTTCTGGTATTGGTCGGGGCGACATGTGCTCATATCAGCGTCAATGCCTTCAACGAATATTATGATTTCAAGAGCGGTCTGGACCTTGTCACCCAAAGAACCCCTTTCAGCGGGGGAAGCGGCGCTTTGCCCCAGCGGCCTGACATGGCGGGAATGGCCTTTATTACCGCATGGACGAGCCTCGCAATTACCGCATTGATCGGATTTTACTTTGTGGCAGTCAGGGGAATTGCTCTGCTACCGCTGGGCATTACAGGTCTGGTGGTCGTTTTTACCTATACCAATTGGGTGACCCGCCATCCGCTGTTGTGCCTGATCATCCCCGGCCTCGGCTTCGGACCCCTGATGGTGGTGGGCACGGATTTTGTTCTGACCGGCCAATACTCCTTTACAGCCTTTGTCGCGTCTCTGGTTCCATTTTTTCTGGTCAATGATCTGCTGCTGCTCAACCAGTTTCCGGACCTGGAGGCGGACAGGAGCGTCGGCAGAAAACATCTGCTGGTTACCACGGGAAAGCGCAAAAGCGCCTTTATCTATATCGTTATGCTGGTTTTGGCGTACGTGGTGATCGGCCTTGGGGTATACACGCACCAGATGCCGCCGGCCAGCCTTATCGCATTTCTGACCTTAGGCTTTGCCTTACCGGTAATAAAGGGGGTCTGGCAACATGCCGAAAATCCCGAAAGCCTGCTGCCTTATCTGGGCATGAATGTTGCCATCAATATCCTGACGCCGGTGCTGATCGCAGCCGGCATGTTGATCGGATAAAACTGCATCGGGCCCCCTGAAGGCTCGATCAGCTCACCGGGGATGGAGAAGTCGTTTACGGAGAAGGTTTTTATTTATTCCACGAAAACAGGGCCGCTCCCGCAGCCAGGCAGATCGCGGTGATCACCAGCAGCGCGCTCATCTCAACACCGACATCCATGAGACCGGCGCCGTCGTTCATGATTTTCCGGATCGCCCGGAGCATGTGGGTCAGGGGAAATGCCTGCGAGAAGGCTTTGATCCACTCCGGGGCGCCCTCCATGGAAAACCACACTTCAGAAAGAAACATCATGGGCCAGGTGATAAAATTAAGAATGCCGCTGGTAAATTCCTCGCTCGTTCCCCGGGATGCCAGCAGCAGCCCAACGGACGTAAGGCTCAGGCCACCCAGAAAGAACAGGATCAGCAGATTCAGGTACGAGCCTTCCACGTGAAAGGAGAAGATCGCATCGCAGCCGATCCAGACGATGATCAGTGTTACCATCAGCACGAAAATGCGTGACAGCATCTGGGCGGTCAGGTACTCAAGGGCGGTCAGGGGGGTAGCCTTGAGGCGCTTTAGCACCCCGGTTTTCCGGTAACGCACCACCACATAGCCTACGCCCCAGAGTGCGCTGAACATCATGTTCATGGCTAAAATGCCCGGAAACAGCCAGTCGATGTAGCGGATCGCCGCGCCCTGAATCTGTTTTTTTTCGGCCATGGCGGCGATTGCGTCCGGCGCCAGGGCGGCGGTAAACATCTTTTCCGCAATGTAGCCGTTCGGGGAGGTGTCGTTGATCCAGTACTGCCAGGGGCAGTCGCCGGCTTTGATGAGAAAATCAATTTTATGATGCCGGAGTTTTTCAAGCCCTTCGTTCAGGGCGGCAAATCCGATGAACTTGATATAGCGCGTCTGTTTGAACGCCGGCGGGATGTCCACCTGCCCGATGGAAACAGCCGCCGGATTCCAGGGGAAAATGCCGACTTTGAATTCACTGCCATCCTTTCCGCCGAAAATGATGCCAAAGCCCACCACGATCAGAAACGGAAACAGCAGATTCCAGCCGAATGCAGACCGATCCCGGAAAAATTCCCGGTTCCGCGCCTGAAATATCACCCACATACGCTTAAAGTTCATAAGTATCCAGTCGAGAGTCGAAAAAATAGTCGTGAGTCGTGAGTCGAAAACGGTCGTAAGGCGAGAGTCAACAACTGTCGAGAGTCAAGAGCGTCGTGAACCCATTTATAAACCCAGCTGCCCTCTGACCCCCTGTCTTCCGATTTCTGTCCTCCGACCTCTGACCTCTGTCTTTTGCCTACTGCTTACATCCTACTCCCTACTGCCCTTAACCCTCTGCCTACTCGCTACTGATCCCTTACTCAGTCCTCAGCACTCAGCACTCAGTCCTATTTTTTTACTCCCTGATCTTCCGCCCGGTAAGGTTCAAAAACACATTTTCCAGATTGGGCGTTCGGATGATCATGCCCTTCAGATCGATCCCCAGGCTCAGGATTTCCCGGATGCAGGCGTTGATATCACTGGTCTGGATTTCAATGGTATTTCGAAGCTCCCGGTAGTTGAAGGATTCACAGCTCATCGGAACAGTAATGTTCTGCTTGGGAATAATCAGGGTGGCGCCGCCGCAGTAGGTTCTGATCAGCGCTTCCGGGGTCCCCCGGGCAATGATTTTCCCGTGATCCATGATGGCGACATCATCACACAGGACCTGGGCCTCCTCCATGTAGTGAGTCGTCAGGATGATGGTCTTGCCGCCGGCCTTGATATTTTGAATGATTTCCCACAGGTTCTGGCGGGCCTGCGGGTCAAGCCCGGTGGAAGGCTCATCCAGGAACATGAGTTCGGGTTTGTTGACCAGCGCCAGCGCCATCATGAGCCGCTGCCGCTGTCCGCCGGATATTTTGTCGTTGTCCTGTTTCTGGATATCTCTCAGGTGGCACAGATCAATCAGTTCTTCCAGATCATGCGTGTGATGAAACAGGCGGTGAAAGGTTTCCAGGGTTTCGCGCACGGTCAGAAAGTTCAGAAGCGCGGTATGCTGAAACTGGATGCCGACTTCCTCCCGAAACGATGCGCTCCGCGGCATGCCTTTGTAGAGGATTTCGCCGGAGGTTGGCGGGGTGATATCTTCGATCACCTCGATGGTGGTGGTCTTCCCGGCCCCGTTGGGCCCCAGAAGCCCGAAACAGGTGCCCTGCTCAATGGCAAAACTCACCCCGTCCACCGCGGTAACACTGCCATAGGTTTTGACAATATTTCTGACTTCCAGGATTGGGGGCATGGGCAATAAACCTTTAAATAATCCGATAATTGGGAACTGATAAAAAATCTTACCTTATTATATTGGAGGATGCAAAAAATTCTACGGCGAAATTGAAAAAATATCTCACGCAAAGGCGCGAAGACGCAAAAAAAGCAGTTTCACCGCCCGCTTCGTTTGAGGCGCAAAGAACGCGGAGGGGGGATTATAATTTGTGGTGTTTGAAACGGGAAGATTCATCAGGAAAAAGAGAGTATGCAGCAGGCAGAGGACTGGGGACTGAGGGTAAAGGGTAAAGGGTAAAGGGTAAAGGGTAGAGGGTGGTGGGCGGAAGACAGGGGGCAGGGAGTACGCAGCAAATATGGAGACTTTTACTGGTTGAACGGGAAATCGGTTATCTGTTCGAAACTGGAAGATTGACCAGGGGAAAGAGAGTATGCAGGACAATGGATAAAACGCTGTTCGTTATGCCAAACACTTTGGAGTTACACGAAATTGATGGCAGCAGAAACCCCGATAGGGGGTTGAGTCGTATAGCCGGTGGTTTTAACCACCGGGTGAATTAATCATATAGGGATGAGTCCTGAAAGGACGACGTTAAAGAGCACGTTAAGCAATCGAAAGTATCATGTTATTTTAGGTTAAGGTGCACTCAAAAAGAGTTCAAATAGTAATTTATACCTTGACAATTATTCCTTTTTGGTAAACCAATAGTTGGCTCTTCCCCCGGATATTGGAAACATGCGCTGAACTCCTTCTCTACAAAAAAGCCATCGAGACAGGGATACTTATGCCGACATGATTCAACAGCCAGATACAGAAAACAGACCCAAACTTCTCAATCAGGTAAGATACGCCATACGTGCCAAACATTACAGTATCCGAACAGAAGACGCTTATGTCCAATGGATACGAAGATACATCCTGTTTCATAACAAACGGCACCCACGGGACATGGGGTCAACGGAAATAAACCAGTTTCTGACGCACCTTGCCGTAAAGGGGAATGTCGCGGCATCGACCCAGAACCAGGCTCTGAGTGCGCTTTTATTTCTTTATAAGGAAATTCTTCACCAGGATACAGGATCGATGAAGTCCATGATACGCGCGAAAAAGCCTGATAGACTTCCGGTCGTTTTTTCCAGAGAAGAGGTTAGAGACGTAATGTACCAACTGGTCGGTATGAAATGGATCATGGCTAATCTCCTGTATGGTTCCGGGCTTCGCCTTATGGAATGTATCCGATTGAGGGTCAAGGATGTTGATTTTTCATATAACCAGATCATCGTAAGGTGCGGCATGCCCCATCGTTGCAAAAGTCGAGAATGCTGTAGCTCCAAGGCGACCAGGGGTGAAGCTGTAGTCTGTTACCGCGAGCCCCTGGCAACGCAGGAGATGCAGTATTCTCGGCTTTCCTGGAAGGTAAACAAAATGATAATTTTAATAAAAGGCAACTTCTCTATTAGTTGTTTTCATCTATATGTAATTATTGATTAATTTTATACATTATCATTTTGTTTATGCAACGATGGGGTAAAGGGAATAAGGATCGGGTCACAATGCTGCCGCAGAAGGTCAAGGCACCATTGGAGAAGTATTTGAAAACGGTAAAAAAAGCACATGACCGGGATCTGAGTGAGGGCTATGGAAATGTTTATCTACCCTACGCTTTGGAACGTAAGTACACGAACGCAGGAACCAGCTGGGGGTGGCAATACGTTTTTCCCGCCTTGAAACGTTCTGTCGATCCCAGATCAGGCATAGAACGCCGACATCATATCGGCAGCAAGGTATTGCAACGGGCTGTAAAAGATGCGGTAAGAAAAGCTGGCATTACCAAGCCCGGTAGTTGTCATACGTTTCGCCATTCATTTGCCACGCATTTGCTTGAGGACGGCTACGATATCCGGAGCATTCAGGAGCTTTTGGGACATAAGGATGTCGCAACAACGATGATCTACACCCATGTTTTAAACAAGGGCGGTCAGGGGGTTCTCAGCCCTGCGGATCGTTTGTAATCTGTGCGGCGATGATCCGGGTATAGATATCGAAATATGACATCTATATTTTTGGAGATAATTAAAAAATTGTTTTTTAATGAACTGATTTCAATATATTTTATTAGTTTTTATAGCAGATTTGTTTGTCGGATTAGGTGTCGCTTTTTGATACATTTGCCGATTTTTTTAGGTCATCTAAAACAAAGTTATGTGTCAGAATAGAGGGCGCGTGGCGTTTGCCGGAGGGTGGTGGGATGAAGCGATTAATAGAGTTTGTTTCGGGGAACATCTTGTGGGAGATTTTAAAAATGACAACCGAAAAAATATTGGGGAATATTTCAACAACAATATCTTGCATCGTATGGGGAGGTGGTTTCCTGCTCCTTAACGGGTATTTGCTCTACGCATATTTTTTAAAAAAACCTCGCACCTATTTTGCTTTTCCGTGTACAGGAAAACTTTTTTCTCGTTTACGCATTAACAACCCTGACGATTTTCCCTCTCTTAATTTATCTGCGTTAAAAAGACATATCTCGCTAATAGTCAAAAACCCAAAATACAACTTCAATAGATTAATCCAAAGCATCACGCTGTATCGTGGTTTCGGAAATCCCGATTACGTGCTTGTGGTCGAAATACCCGATACAATTTCAACTGAAGACCAAGATGATTATAACGCACTGCTTAACCATTGGTCCGATCCTGCCTGTTTATCCTATTCTGCAAATGATAAATTTAGATTAGAAGTATATCAGAATGAGTCAACCTCAAACACAGACCCATACCTTGAAAACTGGTTCGTTTGGACAAAAAAACCAAACGAAGATGTACCGCAAGAATTAGCCTTAAAGGATCATAAATGGGCACTTTATAATTAATCCGCATAACCAGCCAGTCCACGGGACGGCAAACAGCAGCCGCCCGTGACCAGCGGCGTTAGCAAAAAAGGAACTGAATCATGTTCAGGACAGTGATAACCAAAGATGAACTCGAAGAAGCCAAGAATGACGGCGTGGATAAAATTGAGGTCGTTGGAGAATTGGCCGACAAACTCAAGAAGGCTCAGAAAGTTTCCAGAATTGGGAAAGTCGGCTTGGCAACATTGACTGGCATCCTTGGTGCTGCTGCTGTTACTGCCCCGGTGACAGGAGGGCTTTCGTTTGCTTTTGCTGCTCCAGCAGCAGCTATGACAGGCGTTGGGATGGCTGCAATAATCGCAGCATCTGCACTTGGGATCGCTTTGGTTATTGCCGTATTCAAAGACTACGAAGTGATTGAGTACTCCCGAGGCACCCTTAAGTTGCGCAGGAGGCAGTCAAATGCCTAAACTTCTCCCAGGCCCACCATACTTCTTCATCTGCATGAAGTGTGGTCATAGATTTCACCGAAGACTCAGAATTGGCCTGTGGTGCCCGAAATGCAAGACGCTGAAGGTGATGGAAGATAAGACGATCTGCAAATAGCAGCGACGCTAACCTCGGCATCCAGCGGACCGCAAAAAGCCGCGGCCGCTGATTCCGATCGTTGTGTGCCTTATAATGCAATATTATATTTTATAAAAACCCTCTTGACTTCACAGTCAAATTTATTTACTGTACAGATAAATTGCAGCGAATAATCTTTTACCTTTATGTGAAAGGAGGGTGAAAATGAATAAAATTGAAGTCGATGATGAAGTCTATGAAAAATTAGGTGAAATAGCGGTGCCTTTCAAAGAAACAACTCCGAATATGGTGATACGTCGTCTGCTAAAATTGACAGAGAAACAACCCGAAACTAGTGAGTTAACTATTGGCGGCGAGAAGATGCAGAAAACTGCAAATTTTACAGCAACGCCACAACCTCAAGCAACATCATTGCGGTCAAATATTATCGAGCAATATATTGATGAACTTAGAGCTGCTTCGTTAAAAACACATCCTGCATTCCTTACTTTTTTAATGGACAAATACAAAAATACAAAAGGAAATTATAAAACTTCTCATATTGCTGAATTTATGGAAGAAACAAATCTGAAATTATCAAATGGATTATTTCGGAACCCTTGGATGAAAGCACCATATGGTGGCGAAAAAAATGGTTTGATTAGCTGTCAGCGGACTATAGAACATTTCAAACAGACGAGAAAATTTGGATGCTGGGGTGGAAAAGATATTAAAGAAAATTGTGATTCTGTTAACGAATGTATATATCATCCTAAAAATATTGCGAAGATGAAAAACAAGTGTGATTTAAGAAACGGGGTTATCTGGAAAAGGGAATCACCTACCTCACCTTTTACGTACGGTCATAATTATTTAAAGGTCGTAAAAACACAACTTTTAAAAGGCCATTCTATTCCTTTGAAACCATTGTTGAATATAGTTTTCCCAGAAAGCAACTATAATCCCGATCTTATTGAACAGTTTAAAAAATTATTTCATTTTAATGCCGAAGAATTGAATACCTTATTTAATAAGTAACTTAGTACACAATAAAGTGGTGTGTATAAAAATAAGAATTAAGGACAATATATTATGACTCGATTGCCTGAAATTTGGTCATGCATAATACGAAATGCACCAAAAAGTTATTGGATTACTTTAGAGGAAATTTATAAATTAGTTGAGAGTAACGCCAATCTTGATGTAGAGGATTTCGAACCACAAGCCCCTTTATCTATAATTCCAAAATGGAAAAGGAATGTTAGGAATGTTCTGCAATATAGAAAAAAAACTGGTGAAATTAAATGGGATGGCAATGCCAAATATCTATTATAGAAAAAATGGTTAAATAAACATTTAACGAGTTAAACTATGAAATTTATTTCTTTTTTTAAAAAGGTATCAGGCTGGTTTCGCGTCCTAATTGTTACTTCAATAATATGGGTTATCGTTGCATTAGTAAATACAGACCCGTGGACTCGTCATTACAGGGGTAGAGGTGGCACATATAACCAGTGGGACGACTTTATTCAGTTTGGCATTTTACCCGTCGCTATCTTATGGGGTGTAATTTGGATAGTCTACGGCTTTAAGAAAAGTAGATAAAAAAATAAAATGAAAAATCTCACACAACCATCGGTTTCACCAGATCGCAGGGGGCGAATCGATTAAAAAACTTTTGGGTTATTGAAATATGTCGATATTTAGAACTCCCTTGAATCCCCTGCGCCAGGTGAACCGGGGCGTTAGCGCAATCACAGGATAACAATTATGTCATATCAAACAGCTCTCACAATCGCAGAAGTCGTTCACGATATTCATAAAAAGAAATATTTGTTGCCAGCTATCCAGCGAGAGTTCGTCTGGGATACTGATCAGATCGAAAAACTTTTTGACAGTCTAATGAGGGATTATCCAATCAATTCTTTTTTATTTTGGACTGTCTCGAAGGAAAAAGTTTTTGAATATGAATTTTATGAATTCCTGCGGGAATATCATGAAAAAAACAATACCCATAATCCTAAAGCGAATGTAACAGGGGAAGAAGAAGTTATTGCTGTTTTAGATGGTCAGCAGAGGCTTACATCCTTATACTTGGCACTGAAAGGAAGCTATGCATACAAATTGCCAAGAAAGCGTTGGGATAATGACCAAGCCTTCCCCAAACGAAAACTCTATCTTAATTTATTGCAACATTCTTCGGAAGTTGACAGAAAATTTGAATTTGTTTTTTTAACTGAAAAAGAATCAAAAGAAAATGATAAGGATAGTTTTTGGTTTCCGGTAGAAAAAATTCTAATTTTAAAAGAATCTTATGATGTAAATCAATACCTTATTGATAATGGGCTTTTTACCGAATTTGGCAAAGACAAGGCTTCATTTGCCAACAAAACCCTTTCGAAACTTCACTCCGTTATTCATTTAAAATCTACAATTAGCTACTATCTTGAAAAAAGTTCTGACTTAGATAAGGTCCTGAATATATTTATAAGAATCAATAGCGGCGGGACCATTTTAAGTTATTCAGACTTATTGCTTTCTATTGCGACAGCCCAGTGGGAAGAAAAAGATGCAAGGGAGGAAATCACAAGCTTTGTTGAAGAACTAAATAATATTGGAGATGGTTTCAATTTCAATAAAGATTTTGTCCTAAAATCATGCTTAGTTCTTTGCGGTTTTACCAATATTGCCTTTATAGTAGATAATTTTAACAAAAAAAATATGCTGAGAATTGAGTCTGATTGGGAAGAAATCACTTCAGCGTTGCGAATAGCTGTAGGTCTTGTTTCTAGTTTTGGTTATAATCGAGACACCCTTACATCAAATAATGCAATAATACCTATTGCCTATTATATCCGAAACAATGAAATTAAAGATAGTTTCATTTCCTCTTCCAAAAACACCGAAGAGAAATCTTCGATAAAAAAATGGCTTGTTCTCTCTTTAATCAAAAGAGCTTTTAGTGGTCAGCCGGATAATGTATTGAGACCTTTGAGGAAAATAATTAAAGACAATGGTGCTAATTTTCCATTGGATAAAATTATTGCCCATTTCAAGGGTACAAATAAAACCTTAATATTTTCTGACGAAGATATTGAAAATTTAACTTGGCATAAGTATGGCCAGAATTTTACGTTTTCTGTTTTAACGTTGCTTTATCCATACCTTGACTATCGAAATCAATTTCACGTTGACCATATTTTCCCCAAAAGTCTTTTCACAGCAAGCAAGTTGCGGAAAAGAGGTGTATCTGAAGACAACATTGATACATATAAGTTGTATCTAAACTATCTTGGAAACCTTCAGCTTCTTGAAGCCGTTCCCAACATAGAAAAATCAAACAAAGAATTCGACGTTTGGTTTTCTCAAATATATAAAACCGAAAAAGAAAAATCAGAGTACAGAAAAAAACATTACATTCCTGATGTAGATATTTCTTTTACAAATTTTGTCGAGTTGTTTGAAAAAAGAGAAGATCTATTGACTAAAAAATTAAAAGAAATTCTTCAAATTCAAACAGAGAAGCCCCGTATTCGTAGAAGAATAACCAAATAGCGCTAACCATGCTGCTGCAAGGGACCGCTGGAACTACGCGGCCCCTGAGCAGCGGCGTTATGTTCAAATGAAACAAATCAAATGGTAGGTGGCAATGCAACAATACAAGAACTTATTTTGAACGACCCTGTTGCCCAGTGCCCCCATCCCTTTTTCCTGCTGGCATTGGTGAAATTGTGCTTGTGAGGGAGTCAAGATGGACGATTTTGAAGACAGCTATAAAAACGCAGTTGAAGCAGGCCAGCGCAACCTTCGGGCAACTAAGCTGCTTAGCAATTGGTGTTTCCACGCCGAATTAGTAAGGTCTCCTGGTAGGGGAATGATTGAAGCTGCAACTGGTCTCCCAATCGGACACATGGGTGTCGAGTGCAAATTTTCCAAAAAAAATTCGATGCATTGTTGGTTACTGGAAGATGCAGCGTACGACTTTTACCTAAACAACTGCAAGAATTGTGAAAACCGGGCTCCTGTAGGAATTCCCAATATATTGGATTTTATTCTTCCAAGGGAAAAGGCTGCCGAACAGAGAAAAAACGCACGCGAAGAAGAAGAAAGAAACAGAAAGCAGAAACAGACCGAGAGACAGCAAGAACGGGCGAAACTTCGCCACGAACTCTCTTTGGATGAAACCTTCGTTTTCGATCTGCTGGATGAGCTTGATAAAGAAGACATACCAAGGGATGATCCGCGTCTGGAGCAACTTGCAAACCTTGCTCCTGAGACCTTCACCAGAAAGGTGATCGAGCATCTCTTGCCAGCAGTGCTGCACGAGACTTTGCCGTATTCTATACCTGCCGCAAAAGCGTTGCTCAGGGCGCCATTAGAACCTGAAGAAAAGCTCTCGGTGGCAGTACGCTTGGTGAGCAATTACGATAAATCACCTTTAGCTATCGACGTGGTTTTGACACACGCGGAAAAACTTTCTCAAAACGACCTAAAAAGGGTCCTACATCGTTTTGTGTCGATGGCCTTAGGGCCGCCCCCAGGTATGCATCTTGGTTGGGGTGAGCCAATAACCCTCGACTCTGCGCCAATTTACTCAGACGTGCATTTGGGGTCGGGCCAAGTTAAGTCGTTATAAATATTAAAAATAAGTTTAAAAATACCCCTCAAAACAGGGCTATATCGAACTTTTTGGGGCCAAAAACGGCAATATAGATATGGCGAGAGCAAAAATGGGGGGTTGGGGACGCCCATAAAATTATAACTTTAAAAATTAAGACTGCTGTGATATGAAGGTTGCATGCCACGTAAAGCACGCATCGATGCTCCCGGAGCCTTGCATCACATCATTGTTCGAGGGATTGAGC
>JAQWFD010000013.1 GCA_028704555.1 Desulfobacterales bacterium | reverse complement strand
TGGGTCACTACATTGACTTTCAAAAAATTCTGATCTAAAAATATCAGATAGTTAGATGACTCATATGGCTCAATTTGGCCAAATTTCATCCTCTACGCCATCAATTTTGGCGAACTTGGGTTAGGAACGCCTCGATTGATATCAAACCCAAAATATCCTTTGGCTTTTTTGGAGCCTTTTCGGTAATCGGCCCAATACATGGACAAAACGGCATCAATTAATGAACCATCTATGTCGACAAGATCACCAAGATCTTCAAAGTTTTTAGGCAAAACACCATGGGCTTGTTTATAGAGTTGTTCAAACAACAAATTGTAGCTGTTCAAGACCGCGAGAGCTTAAAGTTTCAAAAAAGCTGCTTTTACCGATACCATTTTTAGGGGCAATGTGTTGTTTTTCAAATTCATCTTCAGCAAAGTCCTGGATTAGATGACGCCCAGATTGATGCTCCTGTAAATGGAAATATATAATAGCTTTCAACTGATTTTCGAAGGTCATTTTTAGCGGTCGATCTCCTTTGGATAAAAGTTCTGGAGCATCAGGTAATACTTTGAGCATCGGCAAAGCAAACGAATAAAAAGTTTTAGAATCAATTTTTTTCTTGGGTATTTCGATTGGGTGTAAAATGTTTGTATCTCCTTGTTATTGTTATTTATTATAACAAGGAAGCGCAATTTTTTTACCCTGTATGTCAAGAAAAAAATTGATTTAGATGATAATTTTTTTAGCACGTTATATGCAAAAACCTAACCGGACGCCACTGAGAAGCAATAGCATTTCCGAAATCAAAAATAAATATCTTTATTACCCGGACCTCCCGGTCACATTCCACATGCGTTTATGCTTTCAGACCTCATGGCTGAGGCAGTTTCAAAAAAACGACAGATTGTCCATGATCATAATCTTGGGGCTTGATCATAACTGCGGCCATATTCTCCTACGTGCAGTTTTGAAGTCCCGGCCGTTGCCGGCGTCCGATATTTCACGATCGGGGGAAAAGATGCCGGAGCCATGAAGCGTTAAGAAGCGCAAACTGTTTGAGGCTTGACGAGTTTTTGCGCTTTAGTTTCATGGCACCGGCATCCCCCCCGTATCGTGCTGGAGAAGCCGGCAACGGCCGGGACGGTCCTCACGACGTTATGGCCGCAGTTATGATCAAACTCTAATGTTGCATGTTGACTTCGAAAAAAAAACATGAAATTATTTATAAATTATTTCAATAACAAACTGTTAGCCGGAGTACAGTCCGTTCGAAAATAACACTTCTGTATTTACACGAACCTGACCATTTCCCAGAATTCCAATCGATTTATATTCGAAACGGAGGAAATTCACCGCCGAGGACACAGCGGATGGGGGAGGATTCATTTACGGAGCAGTCTCTCAGGGCTTGCTCAAAAACAACTTCGCATTATAAGCTGAAGGCTTCTTATGCCGGTATACGAATATACAGCACTGAATGTAAAGGGGAAAAATATCTCCGGAATCATTGATGCCGAAAGCGCCATGGCCGCACGCCAGAAGCTTCGTGCATCAAATTTTTTTCCGGTATCGATCCAGGAAACTTTTGAAACAACTTCAAAAAAGGAGCCGAAACGACTCTCAATCTTCCGGCCGTCATCCCGCATCAAGGCCGCTGAAATATCGATGATGACAAGCCAGCTGGCGATATTAACCGGCGCCGGGTTTCCGCTTGTTTCGGCTTTAGACACGCTGATTCCGCAAACAAAATCACCATCGTTCAAAAAACTGCTGGCCGGAATCAAAAATTCCATCGTTGAAGGCAACAGTTTTGCCAATGCGCTGGAGATATATCCGGGCACATTTTCATCCCTTTACATCAACATGGTGCGCGCTGGAGAGACATCCGGCACACTCGAAATCGTTCTGGATCGCTTGGCGGACATCATCGAAAAACAACAGTCCCTGAAGACACGCATTCGGGCGGCCCTTGCCTATCCGATATTGATGTCCCTTATCGGCGCTGTCGTACTGTTTTTATTGCTTACGTTTATTGTACCCAGCATCACTTCAATTTTTTACGATATGAACCAGACCCTGCCGGTCCCCACCCTGCTGCTCATCCGCATCAGCGACGGGTTTAAATCCTACTGGTGGTTACTGCTCGGTATCATTGCCGTTTTTATCATCATCCTAAGGAAAATCAAAAAAACCAAAAAAGGAGGATATGCTTATGACAGGGCATTGCTGTCGATGCCCGTCCTCGGGATGCTGCTTCGCAAACTGGCCATCGCCAGATTTGCCAGAACCCTCGGATCTCTCCTTGAAAACGGGGTATCCATGCTGACGGCCCTGGAGATTGTCAAGAATATTACGGGCAACATTCTTATTTCAAATTCAATCGAAGAAGCCGCAGCACAAGTGGAAAAGGGTCAGGGACTGGGCGTATCCCTTTCGGAAACCAAGCTGTTTCCCAATCTCTCCATTCAAATGATTTTGGTTGGCGAACAAAGCGGTGAACTCGAACCCATGCTGAGCAAAATTGCCGACGTATACGAAAAAGAAGCCGAATCGGTTATCATAGGCCTGACATCAATGCTGGAACCGATCATGATTCTGATCATGGGGATCGTTGTCGGTTTTATTGTTCTTTCCATCTGCCTGCCAATTTTTGAAATGAACCAGCTGGTACGGTAAAATCACCGCAAATACGATAAGAAACAGACTCAATCTGTTTTTTGGGGTTTCATGGTCATATCAGTCATCTGGCATCACTTGTTGTATGTGCTCTTTGATACAACATGGAAGACAGTGCAATTTATTCCTGCCGAGACCCTCGCCCGGCAGCCAATGGCTGAAACGGATTTATGGCGGCTGCTTTTTTCTTCGGCGACCGGGGGGTTGCCCTGATCCTGAAAACCGGAACCGGCTCTATTTTTTATCTAATCCTTTTTTAAGCTGTTTTTCCAGTTCCGAAAACAGATTTTTTTTCTTTTCCTCCTGCTGAGCCTGAATCGTTTTAATTTTTTCGGTATAATCTTTTCTTGAATCTTTAAACTTTTTGACCTCTTTTTCCAGATTGGTCCCGGCGCCGCATTGGGGAATTTTTTCAATTTTCAGATGATCGACGATATAGAGTCTGACATCATAAGCGCCTTCGACAGCTTCGATAATGCCCATTTCATGAAGCTTATGGCACACAAAACTGGCCTGCTCCAGTGAAAATGACAACATATTTCCGACATCTTCAACTGTGGGGGGCGCATTGGTTTGATGCTCTATAATCCGAATTGCCGCAACCACCAGGTGTGCACTGGAGTAAAGATCATGACCGTTCATAACCATTCCTTTTTATATATGACAGCGCTACAGAAATCGATACCGCGATCCCAATGCCATTGAAACGCATTTCGGCTCATTGATACCTGCCTTTTGCTGGAAGCATTTCTTACCGATGCCCGATAGCCGAAACCCATGTATTTAAGCACAATTTAAGCACATTCTAAGTACATTCCTTGACATGCAAGATCAACAAGAGTAACTATTCTTATAATTTTGTCAAGTTGACGACTCTGAATTACAAACCATATCCATTATTCTAACAAGGGGGCTTTTATGACTGAAATCATTGATGTTAAAGCAAGAGAAATATTAGACTCCAGGGGCAATCCTACGGTTGAGGTTGATGTAACGTTAGCTTCCGGAATCACGGGCCGGGCAGCTGTTCCATCCGGCGCGTCAACCGGAATCAGGGAAGCGCTGGAATTACGCGATTCGGATGCAAAACGCTTTAATGGAAAAGGCGTAATCAAAGCAGTAGAAAATGTCAATCACGAGATCGGCCCGGCCATCTGCGGCATGGATGCCACCGACCAGTTATCACTCGATCAGTTTATGATCGATCTTGACGGTACGGCCAACAAATCCAAAATGGGGGCCAATGCCATTCTCGGTGTATCCATGTCAGCGGCCAGGGCGGCATCCTCCGCGCTGGAGCTGCCACTGTATCGCTACCTTGGCGGGATTAACGCCCGATACCTGCCCATGCCCATGATGAACATCCTGAATGGGGGGGCCCATGCCGGCAACAATCTCGATATCCAGGAATTTATGATTATACCGTTCGGGGCCGCCAGTTTCAGTCAAGCCCTTCAAATGGGAGCGGAAACCTTTCACAGCCTTCAAAAAATTCTCAAAGGCAAGGGGTTGAGCACCGGGGTGGGCGATGAGGGCGGTTTCGCGCCGGATCTTGAAGCCAACGAAACAGCGATCCAGCTGATTATAAGCGCCATCGAATCTGCCGGATACGTACCGGGTAAGGACATCGGACTGGCCCTGGATTGCGCTGCCAGCGAGTTTTTTGAAAACGGTCAGTATGTGCTGAAATCCGAAAATAAATCCATTACCGGCGAGCAGCTGATCGACTTTTATGAAGAATTAATCGATAAATACCCGATTCTGTCCATAGAAGATGGCCTTGCCGAACAGGACTGGGACAACTGGGAACTGATGACCGATCGTCTGGGCTGTAGCGTTCAGCTGGTAGGTGATGATGTATTTGTTACCAATCCGGCTATTTTCCAGAAAGGAATCGAACAGGGCATTGCCAATTCCATCCTGATAAAGCTGAACCAGATCGGTACCGTAACCGAAACGCTCGAGGCTATCGAAATAGCTAAACGGTCCGGCTATACGACCGTCATTTCTCACCGATCCGGCGAAACCGAAGACACCTTTATTGCCGATCTTGCAGTCGGAATAAACGGCGGCCAGATCAAAACCGGTTCCGTATCCCGATCGGATCGGATCGCCAAGTATAATCAGCTGCTCCGTATCGAGGAAGAACTCGGAGAATCAGCAAAATTTTCAAATAATATTTTTATGATCAACATGTAAAAAATACGGTCTGTTATTTTAACGTACCGTTATGTCCATCTCATGCAGCGTCAGTTTTTTGAGCCCTGAGGCTGCACCATCAGTGCAACAGCAACCTGGCACGTGAAAATCCGGCGACACGAGATGGCGCCCGGTTTTCACGTGCTTATTTTTGCAGGGCAACCTATGTCTGAATATGCAAACCGAACGGTTCGGATGATCGCCTGTATCATCCTTGCCGTATCCGTATGGTGCGGGGTCTCGAATGCGTATGTACTTCAAGGGCCCCAGGTTCTTGAACTGATGACAAAAAACATGGGATCTGCAAAACGCCTGATCGTATTCCAAAGCCTTCAGCTGTTCGATCCGCAGCAGGAATCCCGCACGATTGAATTCAATGAAACGCTGCGATATAATTTTCCGGACCGCTTCCGTTCAGACATCGTATCCGACAATGCCAGACGAATCCATGTGATGTCCGCCGGGGACACGATTACCATCATGGATGAGCAGATTTCACCTGAAACTGAAACGCGCTTTAACGCATATAAGGATGTAATCCTGTGCCCTGGCGGTCATGATTTCGGAAAACGGCTCGCCCGTCTTGGAATCGATGTATCGATTTCAAGTCTGGGTAAATTTCAGAACGATGTCGCATACGTGATTGGTGCCCGGTATCCGGATGTGTCGGAATCACAGATATGGATCGACAAAACCTCCTTCCGGCCCTTTCGATGGCTGCTGAAACATTCAAAAGAAACCAGCGCTGCCGATGGTCTGGAAATCCGATATCGCCAATGGCAAAAAACCGGTAAAATCTGGTATCCGATGATCACCGATTTTTTTATCAGCGGCCGGTTAATCCGCAAGGTGAATGTGAAGCGTATCGAGGTCAACCCGGTTTTTCCGGATGATACCTTTGACATCAACCAGTTAAAATCCCGATACCAGCCTTCTGAACAACCCGTCCTCACACAGCCGGAAACAGTTCCTGCCAATGAAATTCAGCAGACGATCGAAAATTTTAATAAAATATACGAGTGAGGGGGAGTCGGGAGTCGGGAGTCAAAAGTCGGGAGTATTGGGTATTGGGTATTGGGTATTGGGTATTGGGTATTGGGTATTGGGTCTTGAGTCGTGGGTCGTGGGTCGTGGGTCGTGGGTGAAAAATATTTTGCCGCGGATTTACGCGGATCTTTTTTTATTTGTTCTTCTGGCCTCTGACTTCCGTCCTCCGTCCTGTCATCCGATTGACCAGTTTCAACGCCATGGCCTCTACCTCCGCTACCCGGAACAGATATCCGGCTACGGCCAGCATGACGAAAAACGCAGCGGTTACAACAGCGATAACGATAAGGCTTCCGGTAATCGTCGACCCATCCGATACGTGACGGTACAGGATTGTCTTAAACGCTTCCAGCATGAATCCAATGCCTGCGCTGATCAACAGCATCCGCCCATAAAGCGCATATACGGAACGGCTTCCGCGATTGTGGCTTTTTTTGTTCCATACCCCATACAACACCAGCACCTGCAGAACCGCCGACAACGTTACGGCCAGCGCGACGCCCGATATGCCGGCTATCCTGAGCCCGTACCAGTACAGCGGAAGGCTCATCACAACTGCCAGTGTCCCGAATATAGCGGGGAGCAGCGTATTTTGAATGGCATAGTAGCCTCTGACTACGATTGTCTGGGCGGCAAAACCGAATGAGCCGACGAGCAGAAACAACAGTGCCCGTGCGGTCAGCTCGGTCGCTGCGGCATCAAAACGGCCGCGCTGAAAAATAATCATGACCACTTCATGCCGCAATACCATGAGCAGCACCGATAAAGGGATCACCAGTGACAGATATCTCAGAGAATGATCGAGAAGGCGGTTCATCTGCTCAAAGTTTTTTTCAGCCGCCAGACGCGCCAGAAAGGGAAATGACGCCACACCTACGGCCTGTCCGAACAGTCCCACGAGCATCAGCATCATCCGAAAGGCATAATTCAAGGCGGAAATACCGCCTTCGGGCAGAAACGAACCAAAATATTTTAAAAAAATCTCAGTTGAAAAGGTCATGGTCAACCCGATGATCAGCGGCAGGGTCAGGCATATGTATTTTTTCAGATCCGGATGTTTCAGATTGACTCGCATACGCCATTTCATCCCCGCTTTCCGGGCGCCCCAGTACTGAAGAAGAAAATTACCGACAAACGCACCGCACAACACTCCCCAGGAAAATGCTTCCATGCCGAGCCAGGGCCCCAGGATAAGCCCGCCGGAAATAATTCCGAGGTTATAGACTAACGGCGCCAGCGCCGGAAAAAAAAATCTTTCCCTGGCAAACTGGACCGCCATCAACATCCCGCCGGCAAAAAAAAGCAACTGGGCAGGCAGGATAATCCGGGTCATTCTTACCGCCCGCGCGGCCAGTTCAGGATTCTGAACCCCCGGCGCCAGCACCTGAATGAGCCGGGGCGCAAGCATGAAAGCGGCCAGGATCATCACCCCCAGTATGATTCCAACGCTGTTTAATACGGTTGAAAATACCGCCCATCCGTCATCTTCTTTATCCCGAACCAGGTAGGCGGTAAATATGGGAATAAAGGTTACGGACAAAAACCCGCTTGCCACGACATGATTCAGGATTTCCGGAATGACAAACGCAATCTGATAGGCATCTACATCCGCCCCTGCCCCGCCGATATACGCGATCACCATTTCCCTGGCCAGCCCCGTCAGCCGGCTCAGAAAAATGGATGCCATCATGATCAGAGAGGCAATCCCAATTTTTTTATATATTGATCCAGACAAGTTTCCCGCCATTTAATATGACATTTGCTGTACTTTCGGGTTAATTCCATGATATCGATCCCCTTTAGCAAATCGCTTGGTTCCCGTGATGAACTGAGAGAATCGACAGCATCCGGACGGCCCGATCCAACCCGTTAAGCGGCTTCATCTTTTTGGCTTGACTTCAGCCGGCCTTTTTCATTATTAACATACTGAAAATATTGTCAGTATTATATTCATCCTTCAGGAGGTAACATGGATAAATGTCCTTGCGGATCAGATCTTTTCTATGAAGACTGCTGTATGCCATTGATCGAAGGCGACCGATCAGCGCAAACGGCTGAAGCCCTTTTACGCTCAAGATATACCGCTTATACAAAAGCGAAAGCAACCTATATATTGCAGACCGTTCATCCGGATATGCGATCCCAGCATGATGAAAAAAGCATTCTCGAGTGGGCGCAACAGTCCGACTGGCACGGGCTCCAAATTATCAGCACGACCGGCGGAGGGCCTCAGGACACCGAAGGCCGGGTGGAATTTATCGCGGAATATACCCAGAAATCCGTCAGAACAAACCACCATGAAATTGCCGACTTTAAAAAAATCGATGACACATGGTATTTTTACGACGGCAACGCGCCAAAGCCGGAAACATATATTCGAAAAAACCCGAAAATCGGACGAAATGATCCCTGCCCGTGCGGAAGCGGTAAAAAATTCAAAAAATGTTGCGGCAAATAATGACAACTTCGTAAAAAGATTTTCCGAACCGCGAAGGATACGCTATAGAAAAAGGAACGTTATCTGACTGCAAAAGCTGAAAATGGAAAAAGGCGGTGCCCGCTATCTGACGTCTGCCTCACGAAGCCCGACGGCTGGCAGTCAAATAAAAAAGGGTTGGTTCTATCATCGGCCATCGCGTCATCCCCGCGCGGATATCCATTTCGGCAGGCCTTTAGATTCCCGCTTTCGCGAAAACAACGAAAACGGGATGCAACGCTGTAAAAATAAATCCGGCCGAAGTTAGAACCCAACCCGATAAAAACGTATCGGCATTCCCGGAATATAATTGACAATTTCACACCTCCTTATTAATAATGACAGAATATAATTATCCCGGATTCGCTATGCCTCATAATGGACCGGGAAATACCAAGTCAAAACGATCTTTACTTAACGTTACTTCAGCCTTCGGCAGAAGCAGGCATAAGGTCATATTGATCCGGGCATTTTGCCGTTGTTCCAGATCGATGCGGGAATTTGTCAATTCAGCCCGGCGGGCATCCGGATCCCCGACACAGTACGGCATTGTTAAAGCACTCATCATCGGTCTTTATGTCACATACTGGCAACTAACCATTTTCTGATATTCGGGATTACTGCCGATATTTTTCTTTCAAAGGAACAAGCCATTGGACCTGACACTCAAATGTTACGATAAAATCCGACATTTAATCGAAAAAGGCGTATCAATACCCAATCCGTTTACTCTCGATATCGGCGATGAGGTCCATGTGGAGAACATCTCCGGCAGGGGCGTTAAAATTTATCCCGGATGCCGGATTTATGGCAGCAAAACGGTTATCTCTTCAGACACCAAGATCGGCAGAGAAGCGCCCGCAACCATTGAAGACTGTCAGATTGGCGCCGGGGTAGAGCTCAAAGGCGGGTATTTCAACCAATCCGTTTTCCTTGAAAAAGCAAGCATGAATACAGGGGCTCACGTCCGGGAAGGATGTATTCTGGAAGAACAGGCGAATACGGCTCACACCGTTGGCCTCAAGCAGACGATTTTATTTCCCTATGTCACACTTGGCAGCCTGATCAATTTCTGCGACTGCCTGATGTCCGGAGGAACCAGCCGGAGCAACCACAGTGAAGTCGGAAGTTCCTACATCCATTTTAACTATACCCCGGAAAGTGACAAAACCACCCCGTCACTGATTGGTGATGTCCCCAGAGGCGTGATGCTGAATCAACCCCCGATTTTTTTAGGGGGACAGGGAGGCATTGTGGGGCCGATACGATTGGGCTTCGGCAATGTTGTGGGCGCCGGTACCATCATGAGAAAAGATTCCCCTGAAGACAGCAAACTGATATTCGGCAAAGCCTATCGCGACTCGGTCATTGATTTTGTTCCCAGGCTTTACCCGGATTTGTCCCGTATGGTCAGTAATAATATTATTTACATCGCGAACCTGATTGCGTTAACCCAGTGGTATGTTCATGTCCGTAAAGGCGTGATGAGCCGGCTTGAATTCGGCGATCTGCTTTTTTGTGGCGCCACGGAAAAACTGTCTGCTGCCATATCAGAACGAATAAAACGGCTTATTTCCATGGCGGAAAAGATGCCGGATTCACTGGAGGTCAATACACGCAACTCCCGTTCTGCGGAAATCAAACGTGAATTTCATGAAAATATCCACCGGATATGCGAGATATTCCGGGACAATGCGTGCGTCAACAGCACGGCGAGCCATCGTGACCGGTTTCTTTCCGGGTTAAACGCTCATCTGAGCCATATCGGCCAGATGGATTATCTGGATCTGATAAAAGGCCTGCCCCCTGACATTTCACAATCCGGCAGTCACTGGCTGAACCAGATTGTTGAAACCATCTGCCGGAAAGCAGCCTCGGTCGCCCCGGCGATGAATCTGCTCAGCTGAGCACCGGCAAGGGGTTTCATATCCACTGCAAGACAGACGTCAGGAGAAATTTTTCATGGGTAAATTATTCGGCACGGATGGCATCCGGGGAGAAGCCAACCAATACCCGATGGATGCCGTGCTGGCATTTTCAGTCGGGCAGGCGGTTACACATATCCTGAAGAGGGATAATCACTGTCCCCGGATTATCATCGGAAAAGACACACGGATTTCCGGATATATGATTGAAAGCTCTCTTGAGGCAGGCATAACGTCCATGGGAGGGGATCCCTATCTGGTCGGGGTACTGCCAACCGGAGGAATCGCTTTTATCACGGAAAGCATGCGGGCTGATGCCGGAATTGTCATTTCCGCCTCACACAACCCCTACCAGGACAACGGAATCAAAATATTTTCCGGAAATGGATACAAATTATCAGACGCGGAAGAAGAAACGATCGAAGCATTCCTGCGCCAAGGCAACCTGCCGGAGCTGGTCCCGCCCCCGGACAAAATAGGCCGCGCCTATCGGATCGAGGATGCCCGGGGCCGATACATCGTTTTTTTAAAACACACCTTCCCCCGCCGGCTGTCGATCGAGGGGATGAAAATCGTCATGGATGCCGCCAACGGTGCTGCATATAAAGTAGCCCCGGAACTGTTCCGTGAGTTGGGCGCCCAGGTGGACGTGATTCACAACACGCCCAATGGCCTGAATATCAATGACCAGTGCGGTTCCCAGTTCACCCGGGACCTGAGAAACCGGGTCCGGGAAACCGGCGCAGCCATCGGACTTGCATTTGACGGAGACGCGGACCGGCTGATTGCCGTGGATGAAAAGGGGCGGGAAATATCCGGCGATCAGATTATGATCATCTGCGCAAAAATGCTCAAAGATCAGGGACGTCTGAAAAACAATCTTCTGGTCAGCACGGTAATGAGCAATCTCGGTCTGAGGGTGGCATGCAGGACCCTGGGAATTGACCATCACGCCTCCCGGGTCGGGGACCGCTATGTACTCGAAGACATGAAGCGACTGGATGGCATCATCGGCGGGGAACAGTCAGGGCATATGATTTTTCTCGATCATCACACGACCGGTGACGGTCTGCTCACCGCCATTCAACTGATCGCCGCAATGGTGATTGAGGGCAAGCCCCTGTCCGAACTGGCTGCCATAATGGATATTTTCCCTCAGCGCCTGATCAATATCGAGGTCGGATCAAAACCGGAGATTGAATCCCTTCCCCGGGTCGTCGATGCCATCAGGCAGGTCGAATCGGATCTGGGAGATGAGGGACGCGTTCTCGTCCGGTATTCGGGAACTCAGAATCTGTGCCGCGTCATGGTGGAAGGCCCTTGTGAAAACATTACCGAAACCTGTTGCAAACAGATTGCCGATATCATCCGGGAGGAAATCGGATAACCCCCCACCGGAGACAGACACAGACATGGTCAGCCTCCGGGGGGGGTCAGCTTTTTCGATAAAAAATCAACCCGGTACCACCGGATGATATATTCTTACATCCTCAAATACAGATCTTTTATTCTGTCACGCGTCATAACCCGCTTCCAGTCTTTGCCCAGTGCGTTTTCCCACAACGGTTCAAGCACAAGCGCCACATCGACCATCGTCTCCAGTTTATCCGCAGGCAGCCCGGCGGTCAGATTCCGGGGGAGTTGAATATCATGCTTTTTCATCATCTCACGAAACTCACGCACACCGTCCGGATAAAACGCTTCCAGATAATCGAACACAACGCTGTTTCCGATACCATGATGAAGCCCCAGGACAAAGGAAAGACCGTAGGAAAGGGCGTGACAGACGCCCACCTGCGAGTACGCAATGCTCATCCCGCCGCAGTACGATGCCATCATGAGCTTGTCGTCGCTGCCGGGCCCGCCGGACAGAAACACCTCCTGGCACAGGTCCAGTGATTTTTGACCATACGCCTGGCTGAACGAATTCAGATAGGTCCCGGTCAATGACTCGATGCAGTGGATATAGCAGTCCATTCCCGTATAGAACCACTGAGCTTTCGGAACCCCTGCTATCAGCTCCGGATCCAGAACGATCTGATCAAATACAGTATAGTCCGAATTTATCCCCAGTTTCTTCACAGGGCCAGTCAACACCGTCGTTCTGGAAACCTCGGAACCGGTTCCGGACAGCGTGGGAATCCCCACATGATAAACCGCCGGATTTTTGATCAGATCCCACCCCTGATAGTCGGCCGAACTGCCCGGATTGGTCAGCATCAGTGAGACCGCTTTTGACAGATCCATGGTGCTTCCACCGCCGATTCCGATGACCCCTGCGGGCAACTGGCCGGAAAAAGCCTTTACTTTCGCGGTCAATTCATCCACATAAGCGGTTTTTGGCTCATCATCGACATTGACCCACAATAAAAGATCCTGTGGTTTAACCGGCAGCCGGTCTCTCAACGGCTTATCTTCAAACACATCATCGACCAGAAACACCATGAACGAATCGGAACCGACGCGTTTTCCAGAAAAAATATCATCGAGCTGGTTAAAACATCCCCGGCCGAATATCACCTTTGACACCATCTTGAAATTTCGAAACATATCCATTCTCCTTATAAAAAAGCACTTATTTCCCCTGAAAAACCGATGTAATCTTATCGATCCGCTGTGCCAGTTCCTCCGCCGTCCATGACAGCTTGATCTGCATCGAGAGGGTCCGGCCCATAATCCGGTCGGATTCAGGCACCTGGAGCCTGCGGTAATCCGGGCAATTTTCAAGTACGGTAACCGGAAGACGGGCTGCCGACTTCAGCGTTTTCAGGTGGTCCCATTTCCGGACGTAATGCCAGAGATTGTCAAACCAGTAAAAGCAGCCGTCAACACCGGCCTGACCCAGACGGGTTGCGATTTGCCTTGTCCGCGATTCATCGGGCAGGAAAAAAGACAGAAAGGTAGCCGAATCGCCGCTTTCATCCGGAATCTGTCGGAAGGAAATTTCGGGAAACTGACCCAGGGCCTTTTTAAGAACGGCTTTATTCTCCCGCTGTTTTTTCAGAATAATATCCAGTTTTCTCAGCTGGGCAAGGCCTACGGCGGCATTGAGTTCACAGATTCGGTAGTTTGCACCCAGAATAAAATGATTTTCAAGCCCCCGGTCATTGCCGATATGATCATGCCCGTGATCAGAGAAGGCATCGGCTAACCTATACAGCTCCTTATCGTTGGTAATGACGCCGCCACCTTCACCGCAGGTAATGGTTTTAACCGAATCAAATGAAAAACAGCCCATGAGACCAAACGTACCGACATGCCTGCCATGAAAGGTTGCCCCGAGGCTCTGACAGGCGTCTTCAATCAATACCAGACTCTTGCGGCTGCAAACGTCTTTGATTTCATCGATCCGGGCCATGGTGCCACACATATGAACCGGCAATACGGCTTTTGTCCGCGGCGTCATCACTTTCTCCAGTGTTTCCGGATTCAGGCAAAGGGTTTCGTCGATCTCGGCAAACACGGGAACAGCTCCGGCATTCAGGACCGATTCAATCGTGGCAATAAAGGTAAAGGGCGGCACGATGACCTCATCTCCTGCCCCGACACCACAGGCCGCAAGCGCGATATTCAGCGCGGCGGTTCCGCTGCCGCACAGATGGCTGAAGGCTGCCCCGGTTCGTTTTGACAGCTCGGCTTCAAACGCTTTTGCTTTCCAGTGGCCTTTTCGGGCCTGATCAAATCCATATCTGGACAGAACGCCTGTATCCAAAACGTCCTGCACTTCTTTTCGCTCTTCTTCACCAAACCATTCAAACCCCGGCATAGCAATCTCCTTAAGTATTCGCATCAGAACATTAATAATTATAGTAAGAAAACCGAATCGTCACGTAATTCTCCAGATGCGCAGGGACCCTGCTCATGTGGCATCATGATCCGAAGTGGCGCTTTGTCCGGCAAAATATTCCTGAAAATATTTTTTCATGGCAACCCGTGCATAATATCCGGCTCTTTTCCCGATAAACTTTTCATGCGCCACCAGAACCGATACGGCAATTTTCCGTTCACCTGTTTTTTCCTCCGCAAAGCCCACAAACCAGTCATATCTGGCATCATGCGTTCTGTTATCAATGGAGCCGGTTTTCCCGCCGATATCCAGTCGTGACAGGACACGATCTTTCCGGCAGCCGCTGAATGCTTTTCGACTGGTACCATACCGGACCGTGGCTTTCATCATTTCTTTGACCATAGCCGATGCTTCCGGCGTCATGGCCTGATGAACCAGTACCGGCTGGCTGCTGCTGTAGAGGCTCTGCTCATTTTCATCGATAATTCGATCGATAATACTCGGTTCAAACAGTTTCCCCTGATTGAGTACCGGCAACACCATCAGCGCACCATGAAGCGGGGATATAATGGTATCATTGTTGAACCCGCTTGCCACCTCCGCCCACTGGTAGGGCTCTGAAGTCAGCAAAACCTTACTGGGCAACAGCTCAAGCTCAAAGCCGATCGGCTGGTTAAATCCAAAGGCAACGGCATATTGCTCCAGAATCGTTTTTCCCAGATACAAGGCGCCAATTTTCCCGAATACCGGATTGATCGACTCGGCAAAAGAGGACTGGAATGTAATTCGATTGGTATACTTACTGATCTTTTCCCTGATCTGGGATTTATACAGCGTATGTTTTCCTCCGTTATACGTCAGGGGAGAGGTTAATTTCAGTCCGCACGTTTCAATGGCGGCAGATGCCGTAATAATTTTAAACAGGCTGGCCGCAGGAAATCGGTTGTTGATACAGGGGTTGTTCGACGCATCTGTCTTGTCCAGGCCGGTCATGGCCAGCACCCTTCCGGTTAAAGGCTCCAATACCACGATGGCGATAAATCTGGATGTCGACGGATCCATTTTTTTTATCAGATACGCCTGCAGCGACATATCCAGCGTCGTATCTACCCGCAGCACCTTATTCTCATAATCGATGTCAAAGGAACTGTTTTGAAGATTGACCAATGATTTGCCGTGAAGGACCTTCCGGATATCTTCTTTGTTACCCCCCAGCACGACCGATTCGACGGGTCCGGCCGGTTCACCGGAACGGGTAACCACGCAAGAGGCCTTGTCGATCCGGCGTTGAGCCACGTAATGAAGTGCTGTTTTTCCCAGCCAGGTCAACGTACAGACAGAAAAAAAGAAAACAGCGACGAACGGAATAGATCGAATGATATTCCGGACCCGCTGTTTTCGAATCTCATTGTCCCGTAGCCTGCTTTGATATTGTTTCCATGAAGGCCGTTTGACCGAATCTTTTATATGTTGCCGCTTAATAAACATCTGGACGATCTGCTTCAAACGTTATGTTGACGGAACCGGTTACGGGCCTTGGAGCTGATGGCTTTTTGCGGACAGCGAACAGAAAAACCGGATGCAGTTACGGCTGCCGGCTGAAACGTACAAAGACCCCGCCATTACCGATACCCGATAATTCTTTGGCCCTCCTTGTTTTACTTCAGGGGGGTTCCGGGGGTTACGTTTCGGTCGACGGTGGCCAGACTGCACTGCTGCTGATCGACTGCGGCCAGCACCATGCCGTTGGACAAAATCCCCATCAGTTTTGCCGGTTTCAAATTTGCCACGACAATGATCTGCTTACCTTCGAGTTCTTCAGGAGTATAACTGCCTGAAATACCTGCCACGATGGTTCGTTGCTGGCCTAAATCCACCAGCAGTTTAAGCAGTTTTCTGGCTTTGGGCACAACTTCGGCACGCACCACGGTCCCGACTCTCAGGTCAATCTTCTCCAGCGTCTCGAAGGTAATTTCCGGTTTGAATTCAGGTAGTTGAGATTCAGGCGCCGACAGTTGATCCGCTTCGGATTTGTCTTTATTCGTGTCCACTCTCGGGAACAGAACAATGGATTTTGGCAATTCAGTGCCCGCCAAGATGGTATTCCAGGTCCTGAGCCGGTCCAGATGATAAAAGGGTTCATCCGGATTCAATCCCAGATGGACTCGCATCTTCACCGCTGTATCGGGCATGACCGGATAAATCAAACCGGATATGATCCTCAATCCTTCAAGGAGATTATAGATCACCGCTTCAAGCTGTTTGCCGCTCGTTTTCTTTTTAGCCAGTTCCCATGGTGCCGTCACATCAATGTATTTATTCATGTGACTGATCAATTCCCAGATGGCGATCAACGCCTTATGAAACGCAAATTCCTCCATCGCCATTTCAAATTCGGAAATAGTATTCAGCGCTCGGGTCTCGAGCCCCAATTCGAATTCCTTCTCCACCTGGAGATCCACGCGGGGAACCACGCCTTTGAAATATTTATGGACCATGGCAACCACCCGTGAGAACAGATTCCCCAGATCGTTGGCCAGATCCGAATTAATTCGCTGGACCAGCGCCTCTTCGCTGAAATTGGAATCCAGCCCGAAAGTCATATCCCGCATGAGAAAATACCTGAAGGCATCCAGGCCATAGACGTTTTTCAATTCAAGGGGTTCCACCACATTTCCAAGACTTTTGGACATCTTGCTCTGATCGATGTTCCAGTATCCGTGTACATTCAAATGCTGGTAGACGGGGATACCGGCGGCTTTGAGCATGATCGGCCAGTATATCCCGTGAGGTTTCAGAATATCCTTTGCAACGATATGCTGTGAAACCGGCCAGAACTTTTTAAATTTTTCGCCATCCGGCCATCCCAGGGCAGAGATATAATTGATGAGCGCATCAAACCAGACATAGGTCACATAATTTTGATCGAACGGCAGCGTGATCCCCCACTCCAGACGTGTTTTCGGTCTGGATATGCATAAATCCTCCAAGGGTTCTCTTAAAAACGCCAGCACTTCATTTTTGTACCGTTCCGGTCGGATAAAATCCGGATGTGTTTTGATATGATCAATCAGCCAACCCTGGTAATGGCTCATTTTAAAAAAATAATTGGACTCTTTTATGATTTCAGGCGCTGTCTCATGATCCGGGCATTTGCCGTCCACCAGTTCCCGATCGGTGTAAAACCGCTCACAGCCAAAGCAGTATTTGCCTTCATATTCACTGAAGTAGATATCCCCCTGGTCATAAATCTTCTGGAGGATTTTCTTCACCACCGCTATGTGTGAAGCATCCGTCGTCCGGATAAACTGGTCGTAGTTGATATTGAGTTCGGGCCAGAGCGCTTTGAACAGGGCACTGATCTGATCCACATATTGCCGGGGAGTGATCTGCTTCTGGCGGGCAGCGCGTACGATCTTGTCTCCGTGTTCATCGGTGCCGGTAAGAAAGAATGTGTCCGCCTTTCGCATGGCATGATAACGGCTGGCAACATCAGCTACAATGGTTGTATACGCATGCCCCAGATGGGGTCTGGCATTCACATAATAAATCGGTGTGGTAATATAAAACGGCTTCGGCATGTTTTCTCCTGTTCGCTGTTCTGCTTGTCGTCATTTTTTATCGTTATCGCCGGAATTTTCTCCGACAGTCGTGTCATCAACCGTAATTTCGATTTCCTTATCGTCCAGTTGAATTTCATCGATGCCTATCAGCATTTCAGATCCGTCACTGATCTGGACAACCACTTTCTGGCCGACCACATCGTGCCGGATAATTTTTCCCTCTCCAGCTCGTGTCAGAACCTTTTTACCGATTTTGGGAAGACTTTTCTTCATATCACGGTATGTTTTATCTTCAAACGTCAGGCAGCACATCAAACGACCGCATACCCCTGAAATTTTGGTCGGATTCAAGGACAATCCCTGCTCCTTGGCCATTCGGATGGAAACCGGCTCGAAATTTTCCATAAACAAAGAACAGCAGATCTGACGTCCGCATCGACCCAGTCCTCCGCACATCTTCGCCTGATGGCGTATCCCGACCTGGCGCAGTTCGATCCGTATTCCGAAATGTTTGACCAGCATTTTCACAAGCTCGCGAAAATCGACACGGCCTTCGGACGTATAAAAGAAGGTCAGCTTGTTTGCATCGAAGTTGCTTTCGACGAAAAACAGATTCATCTTCAGTCCCAGCTCATCGATGCACTGCTGGCAAACCTCCTGGGCTTTCTGCTCGAACTGGCGATTGGCTTCGATCTGTTTGCAGTCGTCTTCGGTGGCCAGCCGGAACACCTTTTTCAGTGGCTTTTCGGATGAACGCTCCTCAACCGGCACCGGCTCAACCGTTACGACCCCAAGACCCAGGCCCTGTTCGGTTTCAACAATAACCCGGTCACCTTTTTTCAATATAAATACCCCACAGTCAAAATCATATATTTTCCCTGCGGGTTTGAATCGTATACCTACTACTTTACTCATCAGTTATATAAATGGCCGCTTAAAGATGTTTAATCATTATTCAATGAACATACAAAAAAACAGGCGCGTAACGTAACGATGTTACATCTGTGGCAGATACCATTTTCCTTGTTTTTTTATCCGGCGGTCTTACCGTTTTCACGGCAGCATCTGGCAAGACTCATAATCAGAAGGTCTAAAGTCAGCCGCATATTTGCGTTGGCCCGGATATCCTTTCGGGCCGTTTCGATCGCCTCGATTCCGGAAAGCAGCGAGGCTTCATCAATCCGCCTGGAACCGGCGGCAATCCGCTGGCCCATGTCGATGTTGACAATTTTCCCGGGACGATACCTGCATACAATCAGATCCCGCAGCCATGAATTTACGATCTCAAGGCTATCCGACAGGCTCTCTTTATCCTCAGCCAGCTTTACAGCAAATGCCATCAGCAGATTTACCGGCCTGGACGGCAATGCCTCTATCTCATCAATGAGCCACATCCGACGGCTGTTCCAGCGTTTTTCTGCCCTGGACAGCGCCCTTGAATAACTTCCGCCGGCCATGGACGCAATGATTGCCGCATCTTTCCGATCAAGACGGGTACGTTCCATCAGCAGTGACTCAAGCGTCTCCCGGGGAATCGGATCAAACCGGATGTGCTGGCAGCGGGATACGATTGTGGGCAAAAGATCAGATATTTGAATAGCGGTCAATATAAATATCGTCCGCTCAGGGGGTTCCTCAAGAGCCTTTAAAAGGGCATTGGCCGCTTGAGGATTCATGGTCTGGGCATCGGAAATAATCACCACCCGTACGTTTGCCTCGTAAGGCTTCATCGTAAGTGTACGGCACAATGTACGAATTTGATCAATCCGGATAAAATTCCCTGACGGTTTCAATTCTATGATATCGGGATGGATACCGGAACTGATTTTTCTGCAGGCTCTGCAACTGCCGCACGGATTGGTTGGATAACACGCATTCTCAGAGGTTGCTGACGTACAGTTACAGGCCATTGCAAACGCTGTGGCTGCCGTCCGCTTGCCCACGCCCTCAATTCCAGTAAACAGCAGGGCATGAGGAATCCCGCCCTTCTTTAAAAGGGTGGTTAGCATCTGTATGGAACGCTGTTGACCTGTTATATCTTCAAATCCAGGCAAAATTTATCTATCAACCCGTTCTTTAAGCTCTTTTCCGGACTTGAAAAACGGCAGTTTTTTGGGCTTGATCTCAACCTTTTCTCCGGTTTTTGGATTTCTGCCGACATAGCTTTTATATTTTTTGACAAAAAAACTGCATAACCCCCGGATTTCAACCCGTTCACCCATCGCCATGGCATCGGCCATATTTTCAAAAAATATCTGCACGATTTTAGCTGCCTCGGCTTTTGAGATGTCAGCTTCGTTTTTCAACGCTGAAATAAGCTCCAATTTATTCATGAAAACTCCTTGTCAATATAATGAAAACAAAATATTTCAGATGCTGAATAGCACAACTTAATCAGAAGTCAAGTCGTTATACCAAAATTCTGATCAGTATTTCAATATCATCTTCATCGACATCCACCGCGGCAAACTGTCCAAGCGCTTCGATGTGAACCATCACCCGTCCCTTGCCGCTGTAGCGCTCGAAGCTGCCGATCACACCGGTAAACGGCCCCTGAACGACCATGACCTTGTCGCCTTGATTGTAACGGCTTCCGGTGATCACTTCATTCTCCCCGGAGACCATGATTCTGAGAGATTCGATGTTTTCATCCGGTACGGGAACAGGCCCGCGGGTCGTCCCGATCAATCGGACGGCGCCACCTGTCTTGAGTATCCTCAGGTGCTCATTCGGGTCCAGATCTGTCTTGACAAACACGTACCCCGGAAACAGGGGGACCCGAATCATCTTTTTCCGATCCTGGCGCTTGCTTCGGATAAGCATTTTCGGAAGAAAAACCTCCAGTGATTTCCTGCTCAGGCTCTCATGGACCACATTTTCGAATCTGCTTTTCGTATGCAGTACATACCACGAACGGATCAGTTTATCAGTCATATCAGTGTTCCCAGGTCATGTTAAAATCAGCACTCAACAAATTAAAACACCCCGCGTTGTCCCGAATCAGCATGGCATCCTGTTTTTTCACTTTGTCACCGAACGGATCAAATCCGCCGGTGTAAGGGCCTCGGAAACCCAAAAAGTCTCAGCAACCTTGATGGACGATCTGCGGACTTTACAACCCTGAAACCCTGCTATGTGGAGCGCCATCCCCAGTGGGGTTGGAACATCCAGCCACCGTCAAGGCAACACCCGGTTTGTCATTCATGAGTAAATTGAGAAGATTTCCCGTGAACCAGCTAAGGCAAGAACATGCGACTTCCGGACGGCAAAACAACATTCATCTTCAATTCATGCATCGAATCGATTTAATTTTTTTAACTGTATCAAAAAAGCCTGTTTCAGTCCATAGGCATAGTGCCTGGCCGGAAATCCGATATTTTTTTTCACGCCCGTGGCAGACAAATGATATCCTCAGGGATACAAGATGCTCCGCATGGCCCTTAGAACCCGGACAAGGAAACCATAGCCCGTATCCCCTGGTCATCGTCTTCATCCGTATAGCAGACATCGATGGACCAGCACTGCGACTGATACAGAAAGCCTGTGCTCTGCCGGATTTTCAAGGTATCAAACAGGTTGTACTCGTAATCAGCGTAAACCGCAAGGGCATCTGTCACTTTCAACCGCAGATCCATGGAAACCGATTCGCTTGTATTCTTGGAATACCGGTATTCCAGGCTCAACCGATTGTCCCGTTGGCCCTTCAGGCTCAGCGACACATTGTTCGATATCAATTCATTTTCATAGGGTGCCCATTCGGCATCAGCCTGCAACGAAATAAACGACCAGGGAACCAGTTCCAATTCAGCTTTTACCGGCGAAAAGGGCTGCCGGTACTGTTCATTTTCCATGCGGTCTGGATCCTCTTCGGCTTCTTCAAGATCATAAGACTGCCCGAGCTTGAGCCGGCAGAACCGGGTATAATTATAGTCAGCATCCGAATTCCGGCTGTCAGGGGATGAATTGCCTGCCGCCGCTTTAACTCTGGACCGGTATGTAATGATATTGGTGATCGAATAGGAAATCCGGTTTTTTTTACCGATCCGATCGATCGAATCAAACATCGGGTATTCGTCCTGATTCTGGCCCGGGATATAGTCATATTCAATTCTTGGAATCAAATCATGTTTGATCCGGTCCACCCGCGCCCCGTCAACCTCGTATACATGAAACAGCCTTGACGCAAAATCCAGGCCGACATCCGCCACCTGGCGGGAAAGCGTCCTGTCCCGACCGTCTTCGAAATCATCATATTGATCCACAGACCACAGGGTCTGCCGAAGTCCGACGGAGGGTTCGATCGTCACGCACTGTTTGAACCGGTATGGGCGATAAAGCCTCGGGTACACATCCAGCCGATGCCCGCGTGTGCCGTCTTCTCTGTAGTAATAAATATATTCACTGTCCAGATCATAATAAAACGGGGTGCCCGACACGCTTTGTTTCAATGCATCAAACTGAACCGAAGGCAGTTGCTGGAGCGTGGTATCCGACTGGTCGCTGTCATATTTTGTCGCATCTTCATACCAGCGGGCTTGTGCATTGAACGTAAATACCGGCCACAGCCGGCTGATATTGAGCCGGTTTACCCTGACCGGGTCATCATAGTCATCGAGTTGTCTGCCGAACTGCGCATTGAAATACGCCGCGGTTTCATCAAAACCGGAGTAGCCCTCCTTGAATTCATCAAGATAATCCTGATCGCTGACAATATCAATATCGAGTCTGGCAAAAAGGTCATACGCCAGCGGCTGATCATGTTTCATCCTTATCCAGTAACGGTCTGAATTGGGCCGCAACGCGTCATCGCTTTCATAGCCCCAGTTTGCACTCGAATCTCCGGAGCCGTCATCGACCTTTCTGTCATTTAATACATCCACGAACAGGGCACCTTTGGACTGTTCATCCAGCACATAACGATATTCTACCCCTGCCTTGTTTCCCCGTTGCTGCATATAGTATTCGTAAAAGGTGGCGTCGCTGCTCTCATTGATGGCCCAGTAAAACGGCTGGTTGATCTCTACGCCTTTGCGGTCGGAATAGCCGATCTGAGGCATCAGAAAACCGGTCTGCCGTTTGAGTTTGACCGGAAAAACCAAATACGGGCTGTAGAGCAGCGGCAGTTTTTTCGCCCAGAAGGCAGCATGGGTGGCAACCCCGTAGCCATCAAGGGTTACTTTCAGATTTTCCCCCGTAATTTTCCAATCCGGAACATCCCCGTCGCAGGTTGACACGCTGGCCTTTTCAGCTTCATAAGCATAGGGCCCGATTTTTCGGATCGAATCTCCCCGGATATAAAAATGATTCTCCTTAACGAATACGACCCCGTCATATAAAATCCCGGTTTCATCATCCAGGTTGATCTCCAGCCTTTCTCCGGAAAGATAATCTTCCCCTACCCGCATTTTCACATGCCCGTCCGCAACCGCCTCCATGGTAACCTGATCAAAACGGATACGATCTGCAAAAATACTTTTCCCCGGTTTGTCGATCCGGACATTTCCCCTGGCATTGTACAGCCTGCTTTTCTCGTCGTAATCGATTTCATCAGCGGTGATATGCCACGGCTGTTTTCCGTTCTCATCAAAAAGCCCGGAAAATCCGTCTTCGGAACCATACCCATTCTCAGGCAGGCACATCGCCACGATATGTGCAAAAACGATCAGCAGGACAAGACCGTACCTGAAATGAATCCCGCAGATCGGGTCCGCCGGGTTACCGGTGTGATTCCTTTTAAATAACTGTCTGCACCGCATCATTTCAGACTCATCATCCAATTTATTTTTAGCTTTTAAGCTATGTGCATATGGTGAAAAAACAACCCCGAATACAGCTATAGAAAATGACTTCAAGCCCCTATGCTCAACCATCGGCCAGTTACCGGCAGGTAAGCTGACGGCCTTACCCAAAAAAAGATACCTCCTGTTCATGTGCCTGCTGTCTCAAAAACCGTCAAGTGGTGTGAATAAATCCGAGTATGGATAAAAAGTCAAGATTGATTTGGATCCGACTTTTTATTTAATTCGGAGACTAAGGCAACGGCAACGGGATGATAAAATCAAAAGATTTGCTTGGAATTCATTTCAGGTCATGCTAATAGGTGCGAAATCAATATATTATTCTCTGGCTTTAATACATATTAACCCTATTTGATTTTGCGACATTCGATGACAGATCATTCTTTACCGCAAAAACGGCAGGCACTTATTGCGGACTGGGACAGGCTTATCCGCACGTTTAATATGCCGGAAATTGATGGTGCCGAGCCCCGGCTGACAAAGTATATGAATCAAATTCTCTTCGGCCTGAATGACTTTTTGCAAAGGCATGTCGGCATAACCGAAGAAGTCCGGCTGAAAACCCTGTCGACCGAATTTTCAGACTCCCTGATCCATCAAAACCCTGAAAAAAAGCTCGCGGACGTTCTCACGGACCTTATCGACCATATCGCACCCCATGCGGTGAATGTTTCCTCGCCGTATTTTGTCGGCCATATGACCTCCGCCATTCCTTTTTTTATGGTTCACCTGAAAACCATTGTCGCCGCGCTGAACCAGAATGTCGTCAAACTCGAAACGTCAAAGGTGTGTTCGCTTGTCGAAAAGCAGGTACTGGCGAAAATTCACAGACTTATTTACGACAAGGGCCAACAGTTTTATGACTACCATATCCAGAATGCACAAACCACCCTGGGATGTTTTGTGGAAGACGGAACCCTGGCAAACCTCACCGCCATGTGGGTGGCAAGAAATTCACTGTTTGGCCCCAAAGAGCGGTTTACCGGCATTGAATCCGAAGGGATTGCGGCTGCATACCAGTTCTACGATGTGGACAGGAGTGTTATCATCGTTTCCAGGCTGGCCCACTATTCTCTGAAAAAAGCGGGCGGAATTCTGGGAATCGGCAATGACAACATCATCAGCATCAACCTCGATGACCACAACCGAATGGATCTGAACTGTCTGAAGCGCACCCTGCGCCAATTGGATTCGAATTCAAAAAAAACAAAAATTATCGCCATTGTCGGAATTGCCGGGACAACGGAAACCGGAACCATCGACCCCCTCACCGACCTGGCGCAGATATGTGCCGAGCGGCAGATTCATTTTCACGTGGATGCTGCCTGGGGAGGCCCCACGCTGATGTCGGCCCGATACAGATCGCTGTTGAAAGGGATTGAACTGGCTGATTCGGTCACCATCGACGGACACAAACAGTTTTATATGCCGATGACCTGCGGAATGGTGTATTTCAAAAATCCATCCCAACCGGATGCCATCGCCTATCATGCCAACTATGTAAACCGGGTCGGATCGGTTGACCTCGGTATCAAATCCCTGTCCGGATCACGGGAGGCCAATTCACTGATTCTCAACAGCGCGCTGAAAATCATGGGTATCAGAGGATACGGCCTGCTGATCGAACACGGGATAGAAACCGCACGCCAGCTTGCAGCGGAAATTGACCGCCGGGAAAATTTCGAATTGACAACCCCGCCCGAACTCAACATCCTCACGTACAGAATTGTACCGGTCCATATCCGCCGGCAGTTTGACAGCGCCGACATGGCAACGAAAAAAAACATCAACATAAAACTCAACAAAATCAACCGGGCAATTCAAATCATTCAGCGGGAAACCGGTAACAGCTTTGTTTCCAGAACCACGCTGATACAAAATAACAATCCGGAGCAAAATATCGTAGTGCTTCGATGCGTCATCATGAATCCCATGGTCAGCATGAAAATTCTGAACGAAATTCTGGACGAACAGGAAAAGATCTACCGAAACACGTTCGGCACCTGGTAAGTGTCTTTCAATTTCCATAAAGTCATTCTGGACGGGTCCAGTACGATTAAATGAAAAGGACAGCGGATAGAGATCAGAGATCAGGGGTCTGATGACTCAAGCAAAGCGTTCCTCAAGCGCCGGCGACCCTCAAATCAATTTCCAGTTCATGCTGCCCGGCATCCGGAAAGGGCGTGACAGTAAACCCCAGTTTCTTTCCCAACGCCAGCATCTGCGTATTTTCCGCCAGAACAAGCCCCCAGAGGGTCTCAATCCCCCTCGCCCTGGCAATATTCATCAAATGCCGCATCAATGCCGATCCGATTCCTTTTCCATGCCATTCATCCCCGACCATTATCGCAAATTCTGCCTTTTTCCCGTCCGGATAACGGACCAGACGCCCTACGCCAAACATTTTATCGTTTCCATCATGCGAGTCGAGCGCAACCAGCGCCATGTCCCGGTCATAATCGATCTGGGTAAACAACGCGAGCATCTTTGCCGGCAGCAATGTTACCGGTTTGCAAAATCGATAATAAATACTGCGAACCGACATATGTTGCATCAATTCGATGAGCAGCGAAGCATCCTCCGGTTTTATCGGACGAATAAAGACATCAAGACCGCCTTTGCTGACTATATGTTTTTCAAATTCATCAGGATAAGGGCTGATGACCAGATGATGAGAGGATTTAACGGATGTCGCTTTGACAATTACCCTCGCATCGACCGCACACGCGCAGTCATCGGCCAAAATAAGCGGATTAATTTCCACCAGATCGATTTGCGGAAAATCGGTCACCAGCTGGGACAACCGGATCAAAATTTCTTCCAAAAACTCAAGATTGGCTCCCGGCCGGTTCCGATATCCCCCGAGCATCTGATAAATCCGCGTGCTTTCCATCAACCTCCGGGCCAGCAGACGGTTCAGCGGGGGAAGTGCAAAACCGACATCTCTGATAATATCCGTCATGATCCCCCCGGCTCCGAATACGATTACCGGTCCGAAGGCCGCATCTTTTCGAGCGCCCATAATCAGTTCAATCTCCGGACGCTTCACCATCGGCTCAACCGTAATCCCTTGACAATCCGCATGCGGATAGCAGCGTGTCACATGACCCGTAATCTGCCGAAAAGCGTCTTGAACCGACCGGTCACTGTCCAGATTCAAGGCGACGGCACGGGCATCGGTTTTATGAACAATATCCCTGGAATTAATTTTTATGGCAACCGGATACCCAATCCTTCCTGCGATATTGACCGCCTGTTCAGACGTATAGGCAACGAGCGCAGGATTCACTGGAATTCCGTAAGCCTCAAGAATTTTTCTGGACTCCGCATCAGTCAGCCACCCGCCGGACTTGTCGACAGACTGCTTGATCAGTTTATCAACCTCCGGGGAATCGAATTTCAAAGATTTATCAAGTCTGGGCGGAATTTCCTGCAGCATCTCAAGATTCCGCGAATATGAACGCATATACCTGAAAGCAGCGACCGCCCGCTCAGGCGTTTCATAGGTGGGTATTGCTGCCTGATTAAACAGCCGACGGGCACCGTCAACGGACTCTCCCCCCATCCACACTGCAAACGTGGGCCGATGAGGCCTCCCGGCGAGCAACGCAAGGATGGTTTCGGCGATTTTTACAGAATCAAAAAAAGGATGGGGTACAAAGATCATGATCAGCGCATGAATTTCACGAGCGGACAGACAGATATCAATCACATCACGCCATCGTTGAGCAGACGCGTCTTTTAATATATCGATGGGATTTTCCCTGTTCCAGATCCGTGGAAGCGCCGCATTGAGCTTCTGCATGGTCTCCGGCGCCAGCGAGACCGCCTTCAGCCCGTAGTCTGCAAGGGCATCTGCCGCCATAATGCCGGGGCCAGCGCCATTGGTAATAATGGCAAGGCCGGGCCCCTCGGGAAGCGGCTGTTTTGCGATCAGTTCCGCGCAATCAAACAACGCCTCGATGGTATCGACTCTTACGATACCTGCCCGTTTAAATGCGGCATTGTACACCGGATCTTCACCCGCGAACACACCGGTATGAGGATATACGGATTGCGCCCCCGCTGCTGTTTTGCCAGCCTTGAGAACCACGACAGGCTTGACCCTCGATACGGCCCGGGCCGCGCTCATAAATTTACGGACCTGCGTCAGACGTTCAATAAACAGCACGATGCTGACAACATGGGAATCATTACCCAGGAAATTGATTAAATCCCCAAAATCCACATCCAGCATGGAACCGGTGCTGACAACATAGCTGAATCCGATTCCCTCTTTAAATGAAACATCGATAATGGTCTGACACACGGCCCCGCTTTGAGAGACAAACGCCAACCGGCCAGGCAGCGGCATCCGCTGAGACAGCCCGACATTGAGAAGGGACTCATTGGATATGATACCGATGCTGTTCGGGCCGATCACCCGGAGCCTGCCTTTTTCAGCTGTTTCTGTAATTGCAAGTTGCAGGCGTTTTTCCTTTAATTCGGTTTCCATCCCGCCGGCGGAAAAAATAACTGCACTGTCCACCCCGGCGCTCACGCAATCGTTGACAGCCGTCAGGACTTCGGATACGGGACTGGCGATCACTGCCAGATCAATATGTTTCGGGATATCCGAAACCGTTTGATAACACGTGCTGTCGCACAGCACATGAAAATCAGGATTTACCGGAAACAGTTCCCGCTGGTACTGAGATGTCTTCAGATTATTGAACAGGCGCCAGCCGATTTTCTCACGATTTTCATCAGCGCCGATAACGGCGACGGTTCGGGGATTAAACAGTTTATCCAGATTATAAATACTCATGAGCGTATTCTTTCTCAGACAGCCAAAGGCATCCGGCAATGGTTATCCGAACGCCACATCCAGCACCATCATGACGGCAAATCCCAGCATCGTGCAAAGGGTTGCCATATCGGTATTCCCCCCGCGCTGCGCCTCCGGGATCAATTCTTCCACCACCACAAAAATCATCGCCCCTGCGGCAAACGACAGTGCATACGGCAACAGCGGCCGGAACACCATTACCAGAGCAGCACCAATAACACCTGCAACCGGCTCCACCACGCCTGAAAGTTGACCGTACCAGAAACTTTTAAAAACGGATAAGCCTTCGCGTCGCAGTGGCATGGAAACTGCCAGGCCTTCGGGAAAATTCTGAATTCCTATACCCACTGCAAGTGCGACCGCTCCGGTTATCGTGGCGGATGGCAATCCCGCCGCGGCAGCGCCAAAGGCCACGCCAACCGCCAACCCTTCTGGAATGTTATGAAGGGTGATGGCCATAACCAGCAGCACACTGCGTCTCCACCCGGTTTTTATGCCTTCGGCCTCTTCCATGGGAAAACCGATATGCAGATGAGGCAACAGTTTATCCGCGAGCCACAAAAACCCTCCTCCGGCAAGAAACCCGACCGTTGCCGGAAGCCATGCCGGCAGAATCCCCCCCTGAGCCATTTCGATGGCCGGCGCCAGCAGGGACCAATAGCTGGCAGCAATCATAACCCCGGCGGCAAACCCGAGCATCCCGTCAAGCAGCTTCTTATTCAACGTTTTGAACAAAAACACACACGCAGCGCCCAATGCGGTTAACAGCCATGTAAACAGTGTCCCGACCAAGGCCTGCCCCACCGGAGGAATTTGATAAAACAATTCTATCATGTCATTTCACCCGATATTGTCCGGTTTGTTCAGAACAAAAAATAGCTGATTCGACGTTCATTTGGAAAATCTGTGGATCATTAAAAAACGGTGTGGTAAACGAAAAAACGTATGCCCCGACAAATTAGCGCCCTGCGGGCGGACTGAGGAGCGCTATTGCTGAAGGTGCTTCGTTTAGTGACGGCAACAGATTGTAGAAAAATTCTTACAGAAATGAAGACGGGATGTAATTTTTATCATAGCTGATCGGAATGCATTGTTCAACAGATTGAACAACATCTTGGAGGAGCACTTTGCTTGTAGGGTGCGTGTCTTCTGGTCTCTGACCTCAGTCCTCAGCACTCAGCACTTTTTTACCAATTTCATGGTACCGGAAACAGTCGGTCGTATGGTCGTTCACCATTCCCACAGCCTGCATAAAGGCGTAACAGATGGTCGGACCGACAAATTTAAATCCCCGGCGTTTGAGTTCCCGGCTCATGTTCCGGGATGCATCGGTTTCTGACGGAATCTGCTCATGACGGGTCCAGACATTTTTTCCGGGTTTTCCGCCGACAAATTCCCAGATAAACCGGTCAAAACTGCCAAAAGCACGTTGAATATTTAAAAAAGCGGCGGCATTTGCAACTGCCGCTTCGATTTTAAGCCGGTTTCGAACAATTCCGGGGTTCGAAAGCAGTGCCAGGATTTTATCCGAATCATAAGCGGCAATTTTCACCGGATCAAACCGGTCAAACGCCGCACGATAATTTTCCCGTTTACGAAGAATCGTGATCCAGCTCAATCCGGCCTGACAGCCTTCGAGCAGCAAAAACTCGAACAGTATCCGGTCATCATGAACCGGTACGCCCCACTGCTCATCATGATACCGGATATAAAGCGGATCGGTTCCCACCCAGCAGCATCTTTTTTTCATCCTGTCAACAACCCGAAGAGATCATCTCTATCTGGCAATCCCGTCTCGTGTCCATCCGGGAATACCTGTTTTTGAGTAAAAAAATTCATAATACCTTCTTTTTCCCAAAGCAACCGTGTATAAATATCCGCAAGGCCGACACGGTTCGGACTTTTTAATAGATCCATCAACCTGCGTTATAAAAAAGGCTATTGGGACACGGCGGTTATCATGTTATAAAATAGCCGAAAACGGGGGTTGCATGCATCATGGTTCACCCATTGTCCCGATGCATACATATTAAATACGGACATATAAACATATAACCCGCCCGACAAGACAAGGCAAAATCGATACACCAAAGGAGTCGTACAAAAATTGATACCCTGCTCGAACCCGAATTATGACAATTGTGACGCTCAAAATCAACCGGCTGAGACAGACTGGCATGACATCCTCATGGACAGCATTGTTTCTGCTGAACAACTTGCAAAAGTACTTCCGATAGATTCAGATGAAATCAAACAGGTAACGGCTCACTATCCGATGCGAATCAACCCGTATTACTTATCTCTGATCCACACACCGGGAGACGGAATCTGGAAACAGGCCGTGCCGGACATCAGGGAAATTTCAGACCCGTCAGGCATGGCAGACCCGCTTTGTGAAGAAGGCCAGTCTCCCGTCCCCAACCTGACACATCGATATCCGGACCGGGTTCTGTTTCTGGTATCCAATCGATGTGCGGTATATTGCCGTCACTGCATGCGCAAACGTAAAGTGGGGGCTTCCCATGTCGTTACGGATGAAACCATTCGTGAGGGGATCACATATATCCAGAAAACAAAATCTGTCCGGGATGTTCTGATATCCGGCGGAGACCCGCTGCTGCTGGAGGATGATCAGCTGGAACGGATACTGCAGCAGCTCAGCGCCATTGAGCATGTTGACTTTCTTCGGATCCACACACGGATTCCATGCACCCTGCCCCATCGGATTACCCCTGCGCTTTGCCGCATGCTCAGCAAATACCATCCATTGTATATCAACACGCATTTTAATCATCCGGCTGAAATCACAGCCGAAGCATCCCGGGCGTGCAGCCTTCTCGCCAATTCGGGAATAGCCCTGGGTTGCCAGACCGTACTGCTGAAAGGGGTTAACGATCAGCCCGCGGTGATGAAACAATTAATGAGGCAACTGTTACGAATACGCGTCAGGCCCTATTATCTCCATCATCCGGATGTGGTCAGCGGGACCGGCCACTTTCGTACTTCAATTAAAGAAGGCCTTAACATTATTAAATCTCTCAGGGGGCATATATCCGGAATGGGCATCCCCCATTACGTGATTGATCTGCCGGGCGGTGGCGGAAAGATACCGTTGCTGCCCGAATATATCAAAGGAGAACACAATGGCATGCTGATCGTTGAAAACTATCAGGGTAAAAGATTTGAATATCCATTGGAATAAAAAGACAGAAAAACCGGCTCAGGAAAGTGGCAGCGGGCAAAAGCAATGAGGTCCGGTGGCGCGTGAGTGGATGGCGGACCTCATATAACGGTTACCCGTTTTTTTTGCATCTTTTGCCTTTACCCATGCCGGACGATTTTAACAATCCGGGGCCGGTATTCGTTATTTTTGCCGAGTTTATTCCCATAAATTTTCACGATCACAACCGAAACGAAAAAAAACGCGAACCCGAATAATACCGAGGCATCAGATCCTTCCAGCCCGATAAGTGAAGAGCCATAATTCTGCCCGATCACCGCACCGGCAATCATGCACAAAATCGGGAACACATACAGCAGGAAGGTGGCTTTTACAAAAGATGAGGTTGCCACGTTGATGAGCACTTCATCTCCGATCTGTGCCCCAATCGTATTGATGGCCTCAACCTCCATCTGTTTCCCGCCCCCGCCTTCGGCACACGAATCCCGTGAAGCGCATGATTTACAGGAACTGGATTTTACTGTCTTGACCCAGGCTGTGTCTATCCCAAGCTTACCCACTACACCTTTTTCTGTTGCCAACTTACCATCCTCGCATCAATAAACTTATTTCATTTCATTAACATCGCTGCCCGGTATTGAATGAACCGGTTCCGGCGTATCACCACGACCCGTCCAGGCCTCTGAGGCCATTCATATAAAGCCGGCCACTGGATACAAATAACGGATAATCCGTTACCAGCAGCGGCAGATTATAAGACATTGACAACGCCACCAGACCGTTTTCCGGCCGTTTTCCCCGTACAAAAATAACAGCGCCGACGCCGGCGAATTTAGCCGTTCTCACCACCTGCTCGGTCGTCAAACCCGTCAGTAACACCGAGTCCTTTGCCACAGCAGAGAGAATATCATCCATCAGATCCGCACCAGCCCCTGAAACAATTTTTCGATCCAGAAATACTTCCCCGGCAAGGACTTCAGCTTTTAATATATCCCTGATCTCTGATAGTTTCATATGATTCACTTACCACGACTGTATAAATTCAATTTCGAATTTGATCCCCATTATCAGGCCCCCGACAAGGTCACCACTTACACTCATGGTTAAAACCCTACCTATATAGCCAGTAGCAGACGGTTTCCATCAGGCGCAATTTGACTACATTATACAATACCTTGAAAAAAGTCAATGAGTTAGATTTTCAATCAGATCACAGTGGGTTGATCATCGATTACCAGGCCCCCAAAAAGGCTGATGATGAATGGATCGACGCCAGAGGCCTGAGGCAGGCGGGAATAAAAGGGGTGAGCGATGATATTAAAACACCCGGAGCTGGCGGGCGAAACCTTGACTGAATCGCCACGCTAAGGTATTGTAAATTGTCATCATCAATGGCGTTAATGAACCCTTATAAACGGCACATATCCGCTTATCTTAATTAACATAACGGAACAGGGCTGACACCATGAACAACTTCAAAAATAAAGTCATGGAAACCACAGATTTTTTAACAAAACGCATCTCAATTTCGCCCGAAGTCGGCGTGTTAACAGGAACCGGCCTTGCCGGCAGCATCGGCTCGATGGAACGATCCGAAACGTTTGATTATTCGGACATCCCGAATTTTCCGGTCTCGACGGTCGAAAGCCATGCCGGAAAACTCCTGTTCGGTCGCGTAGAAAAACAGCCGGTTGTCGTCATGCAGGGGCGTTTTCATTTATATGAAGGGTATTCGCCTCTTGAGGTAACCTTTCCCATCCGTGTCATGCAGGAACTGGGAATAAATACACTGATTGTCACCAATGCGGCCGGTGGATTGACCCCCGGCTTCCGGCCTGGCGATATCATGCTCATCACCGACCATATCAATCTGACCGGTGAAAATCCCCTCGTCGGCCCGAATGAGGGCAGCTGGGGCATCCGCTTTCCCGACATGAGCCGCGCCTACGACCCGGAACTGCGCAAACTGGCCCAAAAAGCCGGCAGGCACGCCGGAATTACGCTGCAACAGGGCGTCTATGCCGGCCTGAAAGGACCGTCTCTTGAAACACCCGCAGAAGTCCGGTTTCTGAAAACCATCGGCGCCAATGCCGTTGGCCTGTCCACGGTACAGGAGGTGATTGCCGCAGTCCACGCCGGCATGAAGGTATTGGGTCTGTCGACCATCACCAACGTCAACAACCCGGATACTCCGTCTCCTGCAACGGTTGAAGACATTATCGCGGTAGCAGAGCAAGCCGCTGTCAAGGTAGGAACCATCATCACCCATGTCATAAGGAATTTTACCGCCCATGATCACAACAGCTGATATTCTCATTTCAAACGGAACCATTCTGACGATGGATGCCGGCAACACCCGGATTCAAAACGGAACCGTTGCCGTCACCGGGGATACCATTGCCGCCATCGGACCGTCCGACACCTTTTCTTCATGGAAAGCAGAACGCCGTATTGACGCGCACGGCGGCATTATCATGCCGGGTCTTGTCAACACCCACACCCATGCCTCCATGACATGCTTCAGAGGACTTGCCGATGATCTTCCGCTGATGACCTGGCTCAATGATCACATCTTCCCGGCGGAATCAAAACTGGATGAACCCATGGTGTATCAGGGGGCGCTTCTGGCCTGTGCCGAAATGATTTTATCCGGCACGACCAGCTTCTGCGATATGTATCTGTTTGAGGACGCGGTTGCCCGGGCGGCAAATCATGCAGGCATGCGGGCCGTGGTAGGTGAAGTCCTCTATGATTTTCCATCCCCGAATTACGGGCCGCTGGATCAGGGGTTTGCCTACACGCAGATGCTCATAGATAAATGGAAGAACGATCCGCTCATCACGATTGCCGTCGAGCCCCACTCACCCTATTTGTGTGCGCCAAGCCTCCTTAAAAAAGCGTTCCTGCTGGCTCAGACCCACAACCTGCCGCTGGTGATCCATGTGTCTGAGACGCAAGCTGAAGTGAATAACTGCAAAAATCAGTACGGACTGACCCCCATCGGGCACCTTGCGGACCTGGGAGTTTTGTCCCCCCACCTTCTGGCCTGTCACTGCGTGGCCCTGACCGATGATGACATAGCCCTTTTAAAACGCTTCGATGTCAAGGTATCCCACAACCCGGAAAGCAACATGAAACTGGCTTCCGGCATTTCGCCCGTGCCAAAGCTGCTGGACGCCGGCGTCTGTGTGGGACTTGGAACCGATGGCTGTGCGAGCAACAACGATCTGGACCTGTTTCTGGAAATGGATACGGCGGCAAAGCTGCATAAGGTCGGCACGCTGGATCCCACGGTTACCGATGCCGTATCTGTCCTGAGGATGGCCACCATTGACGGCGCCCGCGCCATCGGGCTGGGGAAAGTTACCGGCGCCATCGAGGCCGGTAAAAAAGCCGATATCATCGTAATCGATACCCGAAAACCGCACCTGACGCCGATGTATCACCCGGAATCCCACCTGGTGTACGCGGCAAAGGGAAGCGATGTCGATACCACCATCATCAACGGACGGGTGGTCATGGAAAACGGCAGACTGTTGACGATCGATGTGGGAAAAGCCATGGCCGATGTCATTGCGGTTTCAAAACGAATCAAAACGGATTAAAATTTTTTGCCGCGGATCTACGCGGATCATCACGGATTTTTTTATGAATAACAACTGGGACTTATTTTGAGTTGCTCTTTTTTATCCGCGTTCATCCGCGTAAATCCGCGGCAAAAAATTATCCATACACGGTATAGAAAGCACTGCCTTCACAAAGCCAGCAGTATTCGGAAGGCTGTTTTTTAAATATCTCGCGCAAGACAAAAAGCTCCCGCCCCTCAAGCGCAGCGACCCTTATTTCATACCCAAATCCCAGTTCCACAAACCCGGTCGTTTTTTTTCTTCCACCTGTGCCGGAAAAGATTCATCCAGATGCACAAACAGCTGATACCCCGCTCGGGCAAGTTCATTTTTTTTATCGGTCAAATCCAGCTGCCAGTTGGGATACACCCAGACATTCGACCCATCGTGACGGTACCAGGCGGTTTCTCCTTTCGGGCTGGTAAACGGCTCGCCCGGTTTCAGGTCCGGCGGCAGAATCCGGGAGATACACAGGGGCCAGCATCCCGAGACCACGATCCCCAGAGGCAGACAGCTTGAGCGAGGCAGCTGCAGGTAGTCTTCCCTGCTCAGCTCCGGGCTGACAATCACCCCTGAAAACCCGAGGGTTTTGAGCATATGAACCGCTGCTGCATTGGCCGTATTACAAAACGGCCCGGCCCACAGCGTCATTTTTTCCGCATCCGCAAAAAACGCTGCCTGCCACGGTGAATTGAGCACAAACTGCCGGTGCCCGGTTTTCAAAAGCTTCGCCACCCGATCGATGTAGCGCTGTTCTTCCTCAGGCCAGATCACGGGGGGCAGCCACCACCATACCGGCGTTTGAGCCGCTGCCGGAATCTGTTTTCCCTCATCCGGAGCGAGCCACAGCGCGGCCGGACGTCCGGATTTCCGATACCCGGTCTTCCGGCAGACACGTATTTCCTGCGGATTTGCCTTTATGGAAAAATTACGGGGCGTTTCCAGCTGTAACGGCATTGCGTGCGCCGGCGGACGGGCCGGCAACTCTTCCAGCTCCTGCTCCAGTTCTTTGAGCATATCGTCCAGGGCTTTTTCCCGACGGTCCGTCAAAAAAATCGGCGTTCCCGTTACCGGAGGCTTTCCCTCAGGCAGGTTCAGATGCAGACGGCCTTTTTTCGGAACGCTTCGTTTAAGCCGGATAATGTGGTGCATCGGGTCATCCTCATACCCGATGCGCAGTACATCTCCGGCCAGCAGTTCCTCACGGGGAATAATACAGAAATTTTGACGGCTGCCCTGGAGCCTGCCCATCAACAGACCCGATCCGGTTTGCTCATTCATATTGACCGGATTCTGCGGACGCTGCGGCAGAATATTATAATGCGTGGTATTTCTCCCCAGGGCCTGCTCCAGCAGCCCCAGCGCCGCTTTTTTCATGTCAGGCTCCGCGATATGATCCCGGAGCATCTGATAGGCCTTGACCGTATAAAACACATAATGGGGGCCTTTTTTCCGGCCTTCGATCTTCCACTGCCGCACCTGAGGAATGCCAGACAGCACTTTTGCCAGCACGTCAACACTGAAATCCTGGCATGAAAACAACCGGCCCCGTTGGCCTTTATGATCGTACACCCTGCGGCAGGGCTGAACACACCGGCCCCTTAAACCGCTTTTGCCGCCAAAAAAACTGCTCCAGTAGCAGCGGCCCGAGACGCCATAGCACAGTGCGCCATGAACAAACATTTCCAGATTCAGTCCTTCCGGGCATGCAGAGGACAGGGCTTTGATTTCATCGATGCTCAGTTCCCGTGGCAGTACCACGCCTTCGACCCCCAGCATGCCATGTACCAGTTTCAATGCAGCAGGAAAGCTGACATTGGCCAGCGTAGACAAAAAAATCTTTCCGGAAAATCCTGTTTCCCGGGCCAGATACAGCAATGCAAGATCCTGAACGATCAACCCGTCCGGTTTTACAAACCGGCTCAGTTGCTCCAGAAGACCGGCTGCCGCATCCAGTTCATCGGGTTTGATTAACGAATTTAGCGTAACATACACCCGGACCCCTTTCTTTCGGGCCAACCGGGTCAGTGACTCCAACTGCTCAATCGTAAAATTCTTGGCCTCCATTCTGGCTGAAAAATGTTTCAACCCGCAGTAAACCGCATCTGCGCCCGCGGCCAGTGCAGCGAGAAAAGACGCTTTGCTTCCGGCTGGAGCCAGTATTAACGGAGGTAAAACCGTATGGTTCATATGATTCATAACGTCCAATCGTAATCCGAAAAAAATTCGGTTGCTAATCCATTGTTTATTTAATACATTACAATAAAGTATTTAATATGGCATATCAGCATATGTCGCATCATACACGCCACAATCTCAGTGCCCCGGCCTTTAAACAATATGCGTTTTTTTTATAACTACACCAAATATCTCTGGTTGTCGAATACTGTTCATCAATTGCATCCACCCGGTCGATCCGGTTCGCCCATTCTGCTCCAGGCAGGCTGATTCATGGAGGTCATACATTTTTCAGCGCGTGTAAGCCGGTTCGGCAGAGGCACATAATTGTTATCACATTAAGGCGGTAACGTTCCACATGCCCTCAATACTGATCATAGAAGAAAAAATAAAATGGAAAGATTTTTTCAAATCAATTCTGATCTCGGGATACGACCTCACTTACTGGCCGAACGGCGATGATATCGACCATATATTGATTCATAAGGAATTTGATATTATCCTTCTGGATCTTCAGCTCAAAATCCGTGACAGCCTGACCCTGTTAAATGAAATCAAGCAAAATTCGCCTCATACACCGGTTATCATCATTACTAACATAAATGAAACCAGCCTGATCGTCAACGCGTCCCGTCAGGGCGCTTATGATATCATTTTTAAATCATTTTCAGACGAAAAAATAAAACTGAGTCTGCACCGGGCACTGGAAACCACCCATCTGAAAAATGAAATTGACTACCTCAGGCACGAGCAGGATGTCATTTATGATTTCGACAAAGTGATCGCCTTCAGTCCATCCATGAAAGAACTGATTGAAACCCTGAAAAAATTTGCAAAAACCGATGGCACCATCCTGATTACCGGAGAAACCGGAACCGGAAAAAGCTTTCTTTCCGGGGTTGCCCATTTTAACAGCATCAGACGGGATAAGCCCTTCATCAAAATCAATTGTGCCAATATACCCGAAACCCTCCTGGAGAGCGAATTGTTCGGTCACGAAAAAGGCGCGTTTACCGGAGCGAATAAAACCCGAATCGGAAGACTGGAACAAGCCAGGGGCGGAACCGTGTTTCTAGATGAAATCGGAGAAATCAACATTTCTCTCCAGACCAAGCTGTTGAGATTTTTGGAAGAAAAATCTTTTGAACGCGTTGGCGGAAATAAAACGATCCATTCGGATGTCAGATTTATCGCTTCCACGAACCGATATCTGGAAAATCTGATTTCAGAGGGCCGTTTCCGTGAAGATCTGTATTATCGAATTAATGTATTACGCCTTCACCTGCCTCCCCTGCGAGAGCGAAAAGACTGCATCGAGCCGATGGCCAATTTCATCCTGAATAAAATCTGCCGCAATCTGAAAAAAAAAGTCCTGGGATTTTCACCAGAGGTGATCGAGGCTTTTAAAAATTATTCATGGCCCGGCAATATTCGGCAACTGGCAAACAGCATCGAACGAGGTGTCATTCTGGAAGAAACCGATTGGATTCATCCCGAGAACTTTATGCTGCCGGAACCGATTCAAAAACCGGCCCCCCCGGAATTGATTACCCCGCCGCCTGAAACTCAAACCCTGAAAGAGCATGAAAAGGAAATGATTCTGAACGCCCTGGAAGACAGTTTATGGGTTCAGGCAGAAGCCGCCAAAAAACTGGGCATTACCCCGAGAGCGTTAAATTATCGAATCCGGCAATACGGCATCACCCACACCAAATGGCGTAAAAACAAATAACCCCATACCTGTCAACCCTCTTCTATCCAGCCGTCCAGAATTTTCCCCAAGCCTCTGGCATTTGCACCATGGGCAGTGACAGAATCCGCCCTTACAACATTTTCCTCAAAACCGATATCCACCCACCCCTTCCCTGCCGAACCCATCCCTTCCATCAACCCACCAAGGTTCCTCTTTAACTGTATCCCCAAAACTCACGACTGAGTTAATTTCACTTCTGTAATCCGTCCATGACCTGCTTACAAAAATGCAATTCAAAACGTTTTTTCTCACATCTCCACGCCGCCATATTTTTTTTATCATCCCGGGAAAACACCCGTTGATTTATTTATTCTTCTGATGGAGTTGATGCTGAATCGCACCGGCATATCAAGTTTTCCTGTTTTTCTCTTCATGGTTTTCCTGATTTTCTCTTCATGGTTTTCATCGTTAGTTTTTACAAGGCATATTTCCGGTGGCACCGATATTGCTTTTCTTCGTGTCGACACATGGGCCGGCCGGCCTTGTTGGACAACCTGTAATTGATGGCGGCCGAGTTTCAAGTTATCGATTATTGACGGCAGATCCTCTATAACTGTGCAATATTAACCGGTTATCGCATTTTTTTGCAAAATCTGCCAGAAATGTAAACGGATAATAAGGAGTTAAATTATGTTAAACCGCAGATTGACCTTGTCATATTTCAACCCGGGAGCATGCGGTCGCGCATGCCTGTTTTTACTTACCGTCTTTATGCTCATAGCCTCATATACGGGCAGTGCCCGTTCAGCTCAGATAAACCTGCAATGGGATAGCAACAGCGAATCCAACCTGGCCGGGTATAAAATCCATTACGGACTCCAGAGCCAGAGTTACACCTACACCTGCGATGTCGGCAATCTAACCGTATGCGACATCTCTGATCTGCAGCCGGGAAGCACCTACTATTTTGCCGCCACTGCATACAACACGGACGGCCTGGAAAGCGACTTTTCCACCGAAATTTCTTACCTCGTCCCGGAATCCGGAACAACCTCAGATCCCGGAACCGATCCGGTCGACTCGGATCAGGACGGCATCTCCGACACCGATGAACTCACCCTCTACGGCACCGATCCCGACAACCCCGACACCGATGCTGACGGCATCTCCGACGCCGATGAACTTAATTTCTGGAACGATATCTGGAACGCTGACAACGACAGTGACGGCATCATCAACCTCCTGGATCCGACACCCGATGAAACCCCCGCAACCACAGCTCAGCTCACACTGGCCTGGGATACCAACTCCGAGACGAATCTGGCAGGCTACAAAATCCATTATGGCCTCCAAAGCCGGACCTATGACACCACCTGCGATGTCGGCAATTTCACCTCCTGCACCATTGCCGATCTAACACCCGGCACCACCTACTATTTTGCCGCCACTGCATACAACACGGACGGCCTGGAAAGCGACTTTTCCACCGAAGTCTCTTATTTAGTGCCATAACCGGAGAACAATGCATCTCAGGGGGATGTACTGCCACACACCCCCCCCCATAACATTTTTTCTGTTTTCCCTCTGAAAAAGCCCATGTCCCGCTGAACTTATCCCGCCGGACATGAGCTTTTTTCAGTCTCCAGGCTCAAAGCACCTTTACCCGGCCCTTTAAATTATCCCTATAGGCTTGCCCAAACCCGTTGCCGGTGGTATGAATTGTTTTAACCTGATGTTTTTATCTTCACACGTCTGAGACAGACGATTTATTGCGCATTCTTTTCGTCAATATCTTCAGCCCGAAAGAAACGGTTTAAATTCATATGAAAATCCATCGACGTTATGGAAGGTCATCGCCCGCCAACAGCACCGCACCACCGGTCCGGATAAAACCCGGAGCAGATCCCCGGCTCAGGCCGGTTTTTGCATTGATCGGGGCACCCGAACCAGCGCCATTCAGGCCGGACCCGTTTCAGCTCGACGCGGTTGCGGCGATGGACCGGGGAGACTGTCTGGTAACCGCACCGACCGGTTCCGGGAAAACATGGATTGCCGAGCAAGCCATTGCCGCGACCTTTCAAAAAGGCGGCAGGACGTGGTATGCCTCTCCCCTGAAGGCGTTGTCGAATTCAAAATATATCGAATTTTCAAACATATTCGGTTCTGACCATGTCGGCATTTTAACGGGTGACCGGCAGGAAAATTCTGCCGCACCGATCATCGTCGGGACCACGGAAATTCTTCGAAATCAGCTCTATGATGCCATGCACCGGGGAAAGGACCTGGATGCCGATGTCGTTATTCTGGATGAAGCCCATTTTCTGGGCGACAGGGACCGGGGCGTCGTGTGGGAAGAGATCATGATTTATCTTCCCGTTCGAATCCCTCTGCTGATGCTGTCAGCCACCATCGGCAACGCCCCCCAGATCGCCAGATGGCTCACCGCTATACGCTCCAGGCCCTGCAACATCATCGAGGAAAACACCCGTCCGGTTCCTTTGTTTACGCTGTTTCTCCATCCTTCCGGCATGCTGTATCCCCTGATGACCATAGGCGGAACCCAAAAAAAATCCAGGATCTACGGAAAGGTCCTCGATTATGCCAAAATGAAAAATCCTCCCCGGTTTTCCACCGGGGGAAGACTTCCACCGTTTGGAGATGTGCTGCGCGTCCTGAAAAAATACAATCTGCTGCCGGCTATTTTTTTCCTCAAATCCAGGGCGGATTGTAACAACGCGCTGAATCTCTGCACAACAAACATTTTGGATGATCCGGACCGTCAGAAACGAATCCATGACACAATCCAGACCTTTATAGACCGTTACCCGCATATTGCCAAACACAGTCAGATATATCATCTTGAAAAGCATGCCATCGGCGCGCATCACAGCGGTCAGCTGCCGGCCTGGAAACTTCTGCTCGAAGAGCTTCTGACAGAAGGACTTCTGGATGCGGTGTTTGCTACCTCCACGGTTTCAGCCGGTGTCAATTTCCCTGCCAGAAGCGTGGCGTTTCTCAACTCCGACCGCTTCAACGGCACTGAGTTTCTTCCCCTGACCTCTACGGAATTTCACCAGATGACCGGCAGAGCCGGTCGCAGAGGAATGGATCGCATCGGATTTGCCATTGTGGTGCCGGACAAATTCATGGATGTCAGACTGATCTCAAATCTGGTCCATGCGCCCGCCTCGAATGTCAACAGTCAGATCAGGATTAATTTTTCCATGGTGCTGAATCTGCTGCTGTCGCATACCCCCCCGCAGATAGAAGACCTGCTGAAGAACTCGTTTGCTTCATATCTTCTCTTACAGGACAAATCCAGGGCAACGGCGCGAGACCATCTCGGTTACCAGCAGCAATATGTTTGGGAGGATTTTGAACGACACCTGGAATTTCTGAAGGAAACCCAGTTTGTATCCGACATCAACACCCTGACCGAAGACGGCATCTGGGCATCCAGGCTGAGAGTCGATCAGCCGCTGCTGATTGCCGAAGGCTTCCGCCTGGGGCTTTTTCCGGAAACTGACCCTGCGCTGCTGGCAGCGATCATTGCCTCGTTTGTAAATGAAAAAGAATCCGATGAACGAATCGCAAAACGCTTTATCCCCAAGCCGTTGCTGACCGCATTCCTTAACGTCAAAAAAAAGCTCAGACCGTTTTCCGCGTACATGATGAATCGCGGATTTGAAGTAAGAATGCTGTTTCTGAGGCCCTCTGCGGCCGTCTACGCATGGGCGTCCGGCAACGACTGGGACACCGTGATACAGATCTCTGAAATTCAGGAAGGCGACCTGGCGATGCTCATGTTCCGGACAGCGGATAATCTCCGTCACATACGGGCACTGGCCGACACATTTCCCAGGGCGGCAGAATCCGCCTCCAAAGCCATTGCACTGATCCTGAAAGATCCGGTCATCGATAAAGAATAAATCAGGGGACAGGGAACAGCAGATACATCCGGATCACAGTTGACCGAGACCACCCGTTTGCGGTCTGCCCGATGGATAACCGAACAGATTCGACCCGGGACGAGGTCGACCGCCTCTCCAAATGCATCCGTTCCCGGATCAATCTGCAGCAGCACCGCTGCGCTTTCTACAAACGCGCCCGCCTTGAACGCCGGATGCACCGACCCCCCGCCCCCCGACCTCGGACGACCGCTCCAGCACATGTCTGGGCCTGACAGTTCCGGGCTTGATCATAACTGTGGCCAGGATGTCGTGAAGTCTGTCCCGCCCATTGCCGGCTTCTCCAGCGCGACTGCAGCTTCAGCCACAGCAGAACGGCTGATATCAACACAGCTGTCAGAAATATGACCGATACCTGTACGGTTTTATACGTTACCGAGTGTTTCTTCGATTCTTCATCCGGCATGCGCCCGGCCGAAGCCACAGGGTGATATTATAAGTCATGGGGAAGAAATAAAGATACGCTGATTGAGGCGATACTAAAAAACTGTCTGATAACACTTTAAAAAAGATATAGATTGATGTATACAAAAAGTTTGCGACAAAGAACTTTAACTGTAACCCATAACCTGAAAAATATCGAACCGGTACAAACGAATCAACCATGAACATTCTGTTAACCAACGATGACGGGATTTACGCTGACGGCCTGTGGGCACTTTACGACCATCTGTGCAAGCGCCATCATGTCAGTGTGATAGCGCCTGACCGGGAGCGAAGCGCCGTGGGCCACGGGATCACGCTGCATCAGCCGCTTCGAGCCGTTATCTCGAATATCAACGGCTGCACGGGCTATGCAGTCAACGGAACTCCTGCAGACTGCATTAAAATCGGAATTCTGGAGATACTCGCCGAAAAGCCGGATCTGGTAGTCTCCGGTATCAACCCCGGCGCAAATGTCGGTATTCATATCAACTACTCAGGAACCGTGGCCGCCGCCAAGGAAGCCACCTTATGCGGAATCAAGGCGATCGCGGTTTCACTTCAGGGACGGGCGGCCCTGCATTATGACGCTGCTGCCGAGTTTGCGACGTACTTGTCCGGGCAGGTGCTTGAAAAAGGACTGCCTGAAGGCACTTTTTTAAATGTGAACATTCCGGATATGCCATTGGACCTCATTGACGGCATCCGCATCAGCAGACAATGCAGCTCCATGTCCCGTGAGCATTTTGAAAAACGACTGGATCCGGACAACCGGTCGTACTTCTGGCCGAGATGTGAACCGCCTGACCCGGGAAACAGCGAGGATGTGGATCAGGCCGCGCTGAACGCAAACCATATCTCCATCACCCCGATCAAATGCGATACGACCGATTACGGCGTGATGGAAGAACTGAGAAAATGGGATATGCATAAAGGATTGAAGGCTGAGGGTTGAGGGGTATCGGCTATCTGATCTCTGACTTCTGTCATTAAGGGGCTTTATATGAAAAAGCAATTCATCAATTCTCTGTCGTCCGGTGAGGCGGTTGATGATCTGTTTGTATTGTCTGAAAAAACGCTGGGGCAGAAAAAAGACGGCAACCCGTATTTGAATGCAACCCTCTGCGACCGGACCGGCAGCATAAAGGCGGTGGCATGGGACAATGTCAGCCAGATCTCCGGCAATGTTTCAAACGGGGATTTTGTGAAAATTCGGGGTCTGGTCAGTGAATACAAGGGAATACTTCAACTCGTGATCCGGGAGATGACCGCACATGACCCTGAAACGGTGGACGCGGCCGATTTTCTTCCCGTAAGCCGGCGCAATCCGGATACCATGCTCGAACGGCTTCAGAAACTGATCGACTCGGTGCAATGCCCGCATCTGAAACAACTGTTGGAATCATTCTTCAACGACACCGAATTTGTCCGGAAATTCACATCGGCACCGGCAGGCAAAAAAATGCACCACGCGTATATCGGGGGGCTTCTGGAACACAGCCTCTCGGTTTCCATTCTGGCGGACAAAGTGGCCTCCCACTACAGCGGGATCGATCGAGATCTTCTTCTGGCCGGGGCCCTGCTGCATGATGTCGGAAAAATCAGGGAATTTTCCTATCGCACAGCCATTGATTATTCCGACGAAGGCAGGCTGCTGAGCCATATCATTGTGGGTCTGGAAATGGTTGATGAAAAGCTGAACGCGATCCATGGTTTTCCGGAAGAAAAAGCCCTGCTGCTCAAGCACATGATCATCAGTCATCATGGGACACGGGAATTCGGCTCGCCGGAACCGCCCAAGACCATCGAAGCGGTGCTGCTCAACTATGTCGATGAGATCGATTCAAAGGTCAACGCCATCCGCGAGTTCATGGATAAGGAAAATACGGGTGAAACATGGACATCGTTTCACAGACTTTTAGGCCGTCATTTTTATATGGGAAACCATCAGGAAACATCTGGCCGTTAACGGGATTAATATGTTTATTACATTGGAAGGCATTGAAGGATCAGGCAAAACCACGCAGGCCCGGCATATGGTTGATTTTTTCCAGACAAAGGGTTTGGACTGCATACTGACCCGTGAACCCGGGGGCACGTCGATCGGAACACAGATCCGTTCCATCGTTCTGGACCCTGCCAGCTGCCACATGGACCCTGCAACCGAGTTGCTGCTGTATGTGGCTGATCGCGTTCAGCATATCAACGAACTGATCAGACCGGCCCTTGCAGATGGAAAGGTGGTCATATGCGACCGCTATGCCGACGCTACCGTGGTCTACCAGGGATTTGCACGGGGCCTTTCCGTCGAGCTGATTGAACAGCTCCATCAGCTGGTTCTCGATAAAATTACCCCGGATATGACCCTGCTTCTGGATCTTCCCCCGGAAACCGGGCTGGCCCGGGCATGGAAACAGATCCACAACGGATCCAGAACCCATCAGGAATGCCGTTTTGAACAAGAAAAGCTGTCCTTTCACCAAAAGGTCAGAGACGGTTATCTGAAGCTGGCGCATCGTGATCCCCGGCGATTTAGAATTATTGACGCCACCGCAACTGAAAATGAAATCCGGCAGGAAATTTTGAATGAAATTTCCCGGCTGCCGGAAAACTGTTATAGATAAACGCATGGGAAACGCTCATGAATCATTCTATTCTTGACAGCATCGGCCACACGCCGCTGATAAAAATCAGGCGCATGAATCCGAACCCGAACGTCACGATTCTGGCCAAACTGGAATACCTGAACCCCGGCGGCTCTATCAAGGACCGGACCGCTCTGTATATGATCGAGGCCGGTGAACGATCAGGACGGCTCACCCCTGACAAAACGGTCATCGAGGCGACCAGCGGCAACACCGGGATCGGCCTGGCCCTGATATGTGCGGTTAAGGGCTACAAACTGCTGCTGGCCATGTCCGAGGCGGCAAGCCTTGAGCGACGGAAAATTTTAAAGGCCCGCGGCGCCGAAATTCTGCTGACCCCGGGGCATATGGGAACCGACGGCGCCATTGAAGAAGTTTACCGGCTGGCCAGGGAATATCCCGATGAATATTACATGACCGATCAATATAACAGTGACGCGAACTGCCAGGCCCATTACCAGGGCACGGCCGTGGAAATCTGGGAGCAGACCGGCGGAACGGTGTCCATGCTGGTAGCCACCATGGGGACCACCGGCACGTTGATGGGACTTTCAAAACGCCTGAAAAAGTACAATCCCTCCATTCAGATTATCGGGGTCGAACCGTATCTCGGCCATAAAATTCAGGGGCTTAAAAATCTGAAGGAAGCCTATTGCCCGGGAATTTTCGACAAACGGCTTCTGGACAAAAAAATCAATATCGACGACGAGGATGCCTTTGAAATGACCCGGCGACTGGCAAAGGAAGAAGGACTTTTTGTCGGGATGAGCAGCGGGGCGGCCATGGCCATCGCAATGAAGGAGGCTGCCGGACTGGACAAAGGAACCATCGTGATGATCTTTCCGGACAGCGGGGAGCGGTATCTGAGTACCCCCCTGTTTGATGTCAGGGAAAAGGTCAATCTACGCCTGTTCAACACCCTGAGCCGGACAAAGGAGCCGTTTGAGCCGATACGGCCCGGCAATGTAACCATGTACTCCTGTGGCCCCACCGCCCACAGCCGAATTCATCTCGGGGAATGCCGCCGGTTTATTTTTTCGGACCTGCTTTGCCGTTATCTGGAATACAGGGGCTTTGCCGTCAACCACGTGGTCAATATCACGGACTTTGACGACAAGACCATCGAAGGTTCGGAAAAAGCCGGTCAGGATTTGACGACCTTTACGCAGACGCACATCGAATCCTTCAAACGGGACATGAAAATTCTGAAAATCAAACCCGCTTCCCACTATCCCAAAGCCAGCGAGCATATCGATGACATGGTCGAACTGGCCGGCAAACTGGTCAAAAAGGGCTTTGCATATGAAAAGCTCCGATCTGTGTATTTTGATATATCCAAATTCACGGGCTACGGCAAATTATCCGGTGTGGACATCAATAAAATCCAACCCGGAAAAACCGTGGATCTGGATGAGTATGAAAAAGACAATCCCAGGGATTTTACCCTGTTTAAACGCTCCAGGCTGTCCGAACTGAAACGGGGAATCTATACCAAAACCGAATGGGGAAATGTCCGCCCCTCATGGCATATCCAGTGCGCTGCCATGGCCATGAAATATCTCGGAGAAAGCTTTGATATTCATACCAGCAGCCGCAACCTGATATTCCCCCATCACGAAAATGAAATCGCCATTGCCGGCGCAGTTACCGGAAAGCCTCTGGCCCGGTACTGGATGCACTGTGATCAGGTGATGATCAATGGCAAAGAACCCCATTCGGAAAATGCCAATCTGACGCTTCAGAATCTGATTGATATGAATTACAGCGGCAGACAAATCCGGTTCTGGCTGCTGTCAAACCATTACCGAAAGGCACTGGCATTTTCACCGCAACGCCTGGACTACTGCGCCCGCTCCCTGAACCGGCTCGACACCTGCATCCACGAATTGATCCATATCACGGAAGGCCGGCCGTATCCGGAACTGGATCAACTGTTGTATGATATCCGGCAGGGTTTTATCAATGCCATGGATGACGATCTGAACATTGCCACCGCCATAACCTCCATGTTTAAACGTGTCAAGCAGATCAACATCCTCATAAAGGACGGTCAGATCGATCCGCATGGGGCATCGAAAGTCATCGATGAATTCCGGGCCATCGATTCTGTACTGAATATTTTAAATTTTGACCCGACCCCCTTAACACCGGAAATTCAAGAGCTGATTCGTAAAAGAGAAACTGCACGGGCAGAAAAAAACTTTGACCGGGCAGATCGTATCCGCGACCAGCTGATTGCGTTGGGGATACCGGTTCAGGACGTAAAAATCAAATAAAGGCATGCATGATGAATCCGCTGTATTTCCCATTCACGTACATATCAGAACCCACTGCAACCACATTGCAACGCATGTTCGGCAGGGTAACGGTCTACCAGGCATCGGCCATGAGAACTCCGGTTCACCTGAAACGTCTGGCCGATGATGACCGGATCGAGCTCCGGATCCCGGTTAAAGGCGATGAAGATCAAATACATGCACTGCTGAACGATTTTAAAACCTGGTCCGAACTTCATAACGCCAGAGACTTTTCCTTTTTTAAAACCCGGCAGGGGCACATTCCCTTTTTTGAGGAAACATCGGTCTCCCGGATCCGATCGGATATCAAGCACCAGATGCAAACGGCTCCGGCATCGAAAAATAACCGACTGCTGTCCTGCAGGATATTTCTGCACTTTGCCCAGCAATATGATGAGCAGCAGTCTGAATTGATTCAAAATTTAGCATCGCATGAAACCATGCGAAAAAATCTTTTTGCGAATTTGACGGGGGAAGGCATCCGCCTTCCGGAGAGCATAGCAGGTTCAGACGATTTTCCGAATGCCGGCTCCGGCGACTTTATGACCGCCGAACGGATGGAAGCCTGGGCCCGGCTGTTCGCAAATGACGCGGACCGACTCCGATTTGACATGCTGATTACCACCAGTCGTGAGGTAATCGACCACATCAGGGGAAAAGCCCCTGCGCTGGAACAGCGCTTATTTCTCGATAACATCGAGTCAATTCAAAATTTACTGTCCCGTGACCGCCCGGCCGGGAAAACTGATATGGCGACATATCTGCAGCATCTGGCTGTTCACGGTCATTCGCCTCAAAACACTTTCTTTAACGACCCGCTGAACACAGCTGAAAAGGCTCATAAAGGTTCGATGACCGTTTTCGTTGCACATAACACGAGGCCCACGGATTTCATAGCCCTCTTTACCAGCGAACCAACTTTAGACTCGGCCGCGGATCAATCTCACCGGAGCGTTGCAAATACACTTGTGATATTCATTGACCTTTAAGGACTACGTCCGCATCATGCTCCGGTTCCGGCGTGCCGGAAAATAGCGGTTATTATTTTTAAATCTCTGCGATACAATGCTTGACTCGATCTGGCATTTATTATAAGGGGGTTTTGTTATGGGAAAAAATTATTGGTCATATTTTTGACTCTATTACTTTAAAAAGGAGACTTTTCAATGGCATTTAATCCAGTTGTTGACGAAGAAAAATGCGTCGGATGTGAAGCATGCGTCGATGTATGCCCCGTAGAAGTATTTGAAATGAAAGACGGAAAATCTGTTGCGGTCAATGCCGAAGAATGCATTGGTTGCGAAAGTTGCGTTGAAGCATGTCCGGAAGATGCAATTGAGGTTCAGGAAGACTAGAAATTACTCGATTCTTTCCCCCGGGGCCCCATGCAAATGTCCCCGGGGGAAGCCTTACCCAGCTGCTCGGCCCTTTATCGGCCGCCCTGTCGACCGTCAATCCGCCCTGCCGCGCATCTGTTTTATTTTTCTGAAATCGTTCTGATGTCAGCGCTGAATTTTTCAAACAAATCGTCAAACAGTATCGGTACAGATGCATGAAAATCTTCCAGAAGCGGGAGCATGATTTCCCGGATCTGGGGATGAGCGGCGCTGGCGCATCTGAGTTCAAACACATGCCGCCACTGCCTGAGGTTACATGTCATGACGATTTCGGTTTTCAGACTGTTGGGAAGAACACTTCTGGCCTGTTCGGGTCGGGCACCGGATTCCAGAAGTTTCATATAACTGTTTTCCGCCTGTTCCATGGCACTGTACCACAACCGGTACGGCAATGAATCCTCATCCCAGAAAACCGGTTTTATAACGGTAATTTCTTTGCCGAACCTGTCCCTGGAATAGTTGGCATAGCGTGTGCTTTCCTGGCTGTAGGATGCCAGACGATGACGAACCAGTTCATGGGTCACCCCCCGGTCACATATGAATTTTACCGTAATCGAAAAATGTTCAATCACACTCAGATGCCCCATTTTTATCAGACGCCCTGCAAACTCCATGGCTGAACCCGATGTAATCTTGTCCTCCGACTTGTAGCAGGTTCTTCCGGCCATTTCGATACAGCTCAGGATTGAATCCGTATCCGGCATAAAGAGGATTTCATGAGAAGGGGATACGACTTTCATCATCAAACTCCTTTATCTGGTCATCAATTATTTTAATTCCATGGCGATCTGATTTTCCGGCGCTGAGCCCTTAACGGTTTTCATCCGCCTTCTTGGCACCCCCGGTCGAAACAGGCATTGTCGCGTCAGGCGTTCCGATGCATAAGCGATAAAACCCCCACAAATTTTATTCATTCAACCTGTCCAGACCCGGGACACACAGTTCCCCACGGTTAACCTTACATCACACATTTTTTTTGGGCAATGACTTTTATGGAGATTTAAATCAGCCTCCACCCCCCGACCAGCTTGCCGGGCCGGCAATCATATATGTATTGCACCATAACACGTCATATGGTATGTAAATGGCTTATGAAAAGTTATGTCATAGATGAACTCAGATACCCTGACTACGAAAAGATCAGAGCACATCTGGATCTGCACTGCGAAGCCTGCAGTCTGGGTGGAATTTACTGGATACCGCTCGAACCGACGCTGTACAACAACGTCCAAGCCTCTCACGGCGAGTGCAGCCCCTTTTATATCGCTTTGGATCTGACACCGGAAAAACTGGTTTGCGAACTGCTGGTGCGGACGAAAAACCGTGTGCGGTGCGATTGTATCAGCTATGCTGACAAAGCCCAGCGAAACTGGATCATCCAGCTGGTTGACAATATGTTTTCCGAACTGTGCATCATCACCTGACCCGTCTTCTGCAGCCGGTTTTCGTTCCGAGTGCGTCATATGTTTGAGCGGATGCCACCCGCAGCCGCATTGCTCGAATTGACACAAGGGCATCTGCCCTGATATCAACACAAGTAAAAAACCCGTGACAATTCAGACAGGTAGTTGTCTCCGAGCAATCAGCCCGGTTATCCGGTCAGCTGCTCACGATGGAAATGACTCTTATGATTCGGACACTGTTTATTATCATATGGATTATACTTGCGACACTGATCTTTGGTATGTTTGCCGTCCTGTTTTCTTTTTTTGATAAAACCGGAAATCTGTCTCATATCATTGCCAGATTATGGGCAAAAGGCATACTGTTCGCCAGCCGAATCAAGGTCAATGTCCGTGGGCTGTCTCACATAAATCCGTCCGGATTCTTTATCTACATGGCCAATCACCAGAGCAATTTTGATATCCCGGTGCTGATGGCCTGTCTTCCCGTTCAGTTCCGATGGCTTGCCAAAGCAGAGCTGTTTGACATTCCTTTTTTCGGCTATGTGATACGCCGATCCGGCTATATCAGCATTGACCGCTCCAATCCCAAGTCTGCACTTAAAAGCCTCAAAAAAGCGGCTGAGATTATTAAAACCGGCACTTCCGTGTGTATATTCCCCGAAGGCACCCGAAGCCATGACGGACATATCGGTTCCTTTAAAAAAGGGGGCATCCGGCTGGCAATCGATTCGGGGGTCTCGATCATTCCGGTCGTTATTCACGGCACCTGGCCCATCATGCCAAAAAACCGGTTAAGAATTCGCCCCGGAAATGTAACTGTCAAAATTCTTCCTCCGGTTGAAACATCTGCCTATACCCGAAAAGAAGCCAATATTCTTCAAAACAGAATCAGAGAGATCATTTTCGACTCATTTGAATCGATGGAAAAGGTCAAATCCGTATGCTGAAAATAATTCCGTTGGGCGGCCTCGGCGAAATCGGCCTGAACATGATGGTATTTGAATATGGAGAGACCCTGTTCATCGTCGATGCAGGTCTTATGTTTCCCGAAGACTATATGCTGGGAATTGACTTTGTGATCCCCGCAATGGACTATATCATCGAAAACCGGCATAAAATCTCGGCCATCGTGCTGACCCATGCACACGAAGATCATATAGGCGCCCTGCCTTATCTGCTCAGAGAAATAACCGCCCCGGTATACGGCACGCCGTTTACACTGGGCATTGTCCGTCAGAAGCTTGACGAACACGGACTTTTTCCCGATGTGGAACTCAAAGTAATTCATCCGGATGAAACTTTACAAATCGGGGAATTTAATCTCGAATTTGTGCGGGTCGGACACAGCATCATTGACGGCGTAGGACTGGGTATCCGAACGCCTCTGGGGCTGATTGTCCATACCGGGGATTTTAAAATCGGTCCCACCTCCATCCGGGGAATGCTGACGGATGTGGAACGTTTTGCACGATTTGGCAGAGAAGGTGTCCTGGCGCTGCTGTCAGATTCCACGAACGTGGAAAAGGAAGGCACGACCATTTCAGATGAGCAGGTCGGGGACACGCTGGCCGCCATCATCAGGGAAAGCAGGGGACGTGTCATCGTCGCGCTTTTTGCTTCCAATATCTCCCGTATCCAGCAAATCATAAACATCGCCAGGAAAAGAGGCTCCAAAATCATATTGACCGGTCGAAGTATCGAACAAAGCACTGCCATCGCCAGGGAACTGGGCTATCTCCAAATTCCGGAATCAATGGAGATAACGCTTGATCAGCTTGACAGGTTCCCCGACGAAAATATTATCATGATCACGACCGGTTCCCAGGGGGAACCCATGTCAGCTCTGGCCAGAATGGCGGCCGGAAATCACAGGCAAATTCAAATCAAAGCCAATGATACGGTTATCCTGTCCTCCAAATTTATCCCAGGCAATGAAAAGGCCATTGCCAGCATCATCAATAAACTTTACAAACGCGGAGCAAATGTAATTTATGAAAAGATCTCCTCAATTCACGTATCCGGTCACGCGTTCCGGGAAGAATTAAAACAGATGATCCTTCTTACAAAACCAAGGTATTTCATACCGATTCATGGTGAATATCGTCATCTGGTGCTGCACACCCGGCTGGCTCAGGAGGTAGGCATTCCCGTGGACCGGACATTGCTGGCCGAAAACGGCCAGGTCATCGAATTTGACAAAACCGGTTGCCGTATTACGGACAGCGTGGTGACCGGCAGAGTGCTCATTGACGGCAAAGGTGTCGGCGATGTCGGTAAAAGCGTGCTCAAGGAAAGGCATATTCTATCAAAAGACGGGCTTGTCGTGATCAATATGGCCTTTGATGAACAGACCGGCGTCGTGGTCTACGGGCCTGAAATTGTATCAAGAGGGTTTGTGTTTGAAACAGAAACCGGACATGTTCTGGAAGGCGCAAAAGATGTCATTTTCCAGCTGATAGACGAGCTGCCCCCGGACAGTGAGAATCGGATCGAACTCATCCGAACCCGAATTAAATCGGCGTTAAGAAAATATTTCAATTTTGCCATCAGCCGCCGTCCGGTTATACTTCCCTTTATTCTGGAAGTATGAGGGAATAAGGATTCATCATCAAATGCGCAAGGAAATCATCGGTATTTTATTATTTTTCATGGTTATTTTTACCCTGATCAGCCTCCTGTCCTTCAGCGCGGCTGACCCTTCCATTCACAATGCGAGCGCCACCCTTCATATCCATAATTTTTTTGGTTTTCTAGGGGCGCATGTGGCTGGCATTCTGTTTGGACTGTTCGGCCTCGGTGCCTTCTGGATACCGGTATTGCTGATGATTTCCAGCATCCATTTTATGGGCAGCCATCCCGCAAAAGCCAAGGCCATGACCGTGGGCGGAGGGCTTCTGCTGATTATCGCCACGGGCAGTCTTCTGGCGCTGAAACAGAACCATTACGCAATGTTCGGTACCCATTTTTCATCCGGCGGTATTATCTGCATTCCCTTGGCATCATTTCTGGTCAGGTTTTCCAATGCTTCCGGCGCACTGATTATTCTTCTGCTCTGCTGGATCATCGGTCTGATCCTTTCCACCGGATTTTCCCTGCTGGCATTCGGCCGAAAGCTCAGAAACGCAGGAGGCACTGCCGTCCATCGCATAAAAACCCTGCATGTACTCTGGAAACAGCGAAAAGAAAAAGCCAAAACCCGCACGATGTTGAAGGCGCAACAAAAGTCAGCAAAAAAGACGGAAAAAACCGCTGTAAAAAAACCGACGGCCATCGAAATCCCCCCCCCCGTCCCCAAGATAATCAAAAAAATTCCGCCCCCGAAACAGGAAGTTTTCGAATTTATGAAAACCTCATCCGGGTTCGAGCTTCCCTCAATAAAATTTCTTGATGACCCGGAAGACAATGAGATATCGGCCAACACCGAAATTTTAGAAATGCAATCCAGGATACTGGAGAAAAAACTCGATGATTTCGGGGTCCACGGCAAAATTGTTGCAGTCAGCCCCGGGCCGGTGATTACCACCTTTGAATATGAACCCGCACCGGGAGTCAAAATCAACAAAGTGGTCAATCTTTCCGATGACCTGGCGCTTGCGCTCAAAGCCATCAGCATCCGAATTGTCGCACCCATTCCGGGCAAAGCGGCCATCGGAATTGAAATACCCAATTCATCCCGGGAAATTGTCCGGTTCAAAGAGGTAGTCACTTCCAATGTATTTGAAGCATCCAAATCCAAACTGACGCTGTGTCTGGGTAAAGACATTGTCGGCAACCCGGTGGTGGCAGCTTTGGACAAAATGCCCCACCTGCTGATCGCCGGTGCCACCGGCACCGGAAAAAGCGTGGGGTTAAATTCCATGATTTGCAGTTTCCTGTACAAGGCCAGTCCCGATGACGTCAAGCTCATCATGGTCGACCCCAAACGCATTGAGCTGTCGATGTATAACGGGATTCCGCACCTGATCACGCCCGTCGTCACAGATATCAAAAAAGCGACCAATGCCCTTTACTGGGCCGTTCGTGAAATGGAAAATCGATACAAGCTGCTTTCCGAAGAAAAAGCCCGAAATATCATTCAATACAATCAAAAAATGGAAAAAAAAGACGCCACGGACAATCCGGAGGGACATACAAAACTGCCCTATATCGTCATTATCATCGACGAGCTGGCAGACCTGATGATGGTCGCCTCACGCGACGTTGAAGTGGCCCTCACCCGTCTGGCTCAGATGGCCAGAGCATCGGGCATTCATATGATACTGGCCACGCAGAGACCGTCTGTGGATGTTCTGACCGGAATTATAAAAGCCAATTTCCCTACCCGGCTGACCTTTCAGGTATCTTCCAAAACCGATTCGAGGACCATTCTCGATACCAACGGCGCCGAAACCCTTCTCGGAAACGGAGACATGCTGTTTCTTCCACCCGGAACGGCAAAGCTGCAGCGTATTCACGGAGCCTATATCTCAGAGACGGAAATTACGCAAATAACAGAATTTCTAAAAAGCCAGCAAGCTCCGGAGTATGATGAATCCGTTCTGGAAAAACAGGAACCCCAGGCTGCAGAGAGTGAAGATGAAGACTACGACGAACGATATGATGATGCTGTGGCCCTTGTCACCCGTGCCGGCCAGGCATCCATATCCATGGTTCAACGACATCTGCGCATCGGGTACAACCGCGCCGCCCGGATTATTGAAACCATGGAAAAGGAAGGTGTCGTCGGACCATCGGATGGGGCCAAACCCAGAGAAGTCCTGGTAAGGGGATTTGAAAACGACGGCATGTAAAAGCAAGCGCCCTGCAGGCGGACTCAGGAGCACTATCGCTTGAGGAGCACTTCGTTTAAGGCAATCTCTATACCATAAAACCATACAGGAATCAGAGTAGACCCATGATGACTAACGCGTTTATTATTTCGTTTTTCAGTGTGGTATCCGGTGCAGCGGTAGCACTGATAACTGTCGCATTTCTGATGAAATATCATCCTGCCCGGAAGCGCGCTTTACCGGAAACGGAGGGGCCCGGCACAAAACCCATTCCGCCTGATGCAGTGTTCAACTGCCTTGACATGGGGCTTGTCATCATTGATTTAAACGGTTGTGTCCGGTTTATGAATACACATGCCCTGTCTTTATGCGGACTGGAACAGGATAACACCGTCGGAAAGCGCTTAACCGACATTAGGCCTTTTGCCGACCCGCCCGGCTGCGATCACTTCAAGGACCTTGTCCGGGATATCGTCGATGCCCGGCACCGCCCTCCTGTCAAAAAATACATCTCTTTTGAAATCAACGGCCAGCCCCGTTTGATAAGCGAAACCCATTATCCGGTCATAGATACCTGTGAGATCATGATCGGTTTGGCCATGGTACTGGAAACCATGCCCGGACGGATTTGCGCCGCGATGACGGAGGCACAGGCGGACGACCGCCTCAGAGCCTTTGAAGCCTCAGGTGCCGCCATGGCCATTTTCGAAGATGATATGAGCATTTCAATGGTCAATTCCGAATTTGAACGCCTGACCCGGTTTTCGAAAGAAGAAATCGAAGGGGAAAAAACCTGGCCCGATTTTATCGCCGACGACGATCTGGACCCGATAAAAAAATATTTATCTGAACGACAACAGCCACCCGATCAGCCACCCCCTCCACAGGAGTTCAGACTCACTGACAAGACCGGTCAGATCAAACATATTTTATATAGAGTCAATATCATTGCTCACACAAAACGATGCGTGGCCACCCTGATCAATATCACGGAACGCAAACAGGCTGAAGAGCGGCTGAAGCAGAGCGAAACATGCTACCGGACACTCGTGGAATCCACCATGGACGGGTTTTTCATGTTCGAATTACCCTCCGGACAGTTTTTGAAACTAAATCAGATGTTCTGCGATCTTTACGGTTATACGATGGAGGAGTCTCTCAAACTGACCATTTGGGATGTGATCTCACCGGAGGATCATGTCCCGATTCATCGCGATATCGAAAGATGGGTTAACGATGAAACCCCCGCAGACAATCATGAGGTCATCAATACGATTCGTAAAAACGGCTCCAGACTGCGGATAGAAGTGTCAACATCGCTTGTGAAATTTGAGGGAAAAATCGTGTTTCAGGGTCTCATCAAAGATGTAACGGAACGTGAGCAACTTCAACGCCAACTCCAGGAATCTCAGAAAATGAACGCCATCGGCACTCTGGCCGGCGGCATTGCCCATGATTTCAACAACCTGCTGATGGGGGTTCAAGGCTACACCACATTGATGCTGCTGGATATCAGCCCCAGCCATCCTCATTATAAACGACTCAAATTTATTGAGCAGCACGTGGAAAAAGGCGCCAATCTCACGCGCCAGATTCTGGACTTCGCACAGACGAAGCAGCAGGAACTGGAAAAAACAGACCTCAATGTGCTGATCAAACGAAGTCTCAATATGTTCAGCCAGACCCGAAAGGAAGTGAACATTCACACCACCTACCAGCACAGCATCTGGAAAACAGAAGTCGATGCCGGACAAATTGAACAGGTGCTGCTCAATTTGTATCTTAATGCCTGGCAGGCCATGGCGACAGAAGGAGATCTGTACGTTCAGACGCAGAATATCAGCTTTTCAGCCCATCAGATCCGGCCGTTAGGGCTGGAACCGGGAAACTATGTAAAAATTTCCGTAAAAGATACCGGCACCGGCATCCGAAAAGAGCTTCACTCCAAAATATTTGATCCGTTTTTTACGACAAAACCCAACGGGAAAGGAACCGGTCTGGGCCTGGCCTCTTCCTATGGGATCATCAGAAATCACGGCGGGCTTATCGAAGTGCAGAGTGAAGTGGGGAAAGGAGCTCTTTTCAACATCTATCTGCCGGCGGTCAAATCGAAAACCGAACCCAAATCGCTCCCGGATGACCACCACCCGGAGGAGACCAGAACCATTATGCTGGTTGATGATGAGTATCTGATTACCGATGTCGGCTCAGAACTTTTAACCAAACTGGGGTATCAGGTAATGACTGCAAGCAGCGGAAAAGAAGCGGTAACGCTTTACCGGGAACACCTGAGCAGGATTGATTTAGTCATTCTGGATATTATCATGCCCGTTATGGGTGGGCGGGAGACATACGCCCGGCTGAAATCCGTCGATCCGGAAGTAAAGGTCCTTCTTGCAAGCGGCTACAGCCGCGATCATATCGTTGAAGGTTTAATGAAAGACGGATGCAACGGATTTATTCAAAAACCGTTCAAGCTGGAATATCTGGACGAGCAGATCCGTCATATCCTGTTTCCATAACCTGATACCCTTTTTACCGAAAAGATGCAGACAATCAAAGTTTGAATCGCTGTATGGCGTCGATCAATGCACGCTGCGGTGAATCTTCCTGTTTTAACGATTCTTTTTTCAGAAACGACAATTAAAGGAAAATGCGACATTCCGGCTCCCCGGAACTGCGCCAAGCGTAATTCCGGCCGTTTCCTTTATCGTTTCGATAAACCGCCGGTCCTGCGCCTGATTGTATTTATGAGCGCTGGAGACCGCTCCGTAGATATTTCCGCCATAAAACCCGAGTTCAACAAAAGAAATAACTCCTCCCAGGCCATAGTTTTCATCATCAAAGGCCTCAAAGGCCGCAAAAATCAAACCGGCATTGAGTAAGAAGGCCGTTACCGCGTCATAATAACGTTCACAATACGCGAATCCTGCCCCGGGAATAACAGACAGGGCGCCTGCCAGATGCGGATTTTTTTGTTTAATCTGACTGCTTTTGCCCAATTCTGATGAAAGGCGTTTAAGCCGATAAGTATCGGCTGCCGCAGGACTGATCAGGTCAAAATGCCGGCGGGCCTTTTCCCAGTCACCCGTTTGAAGGTAAATCCATCCGATCCGGTAGTGGGCCTCATCCCTGACTATCGGATCTTCAAAAAGTGCCAGCAGATTCTGAAGGACGATAACGGCCTGTCCCGGATCATGGAGCAATTCATGGCACCGGCTGAGCATGACATAGGAACGAATCGAAAAATCGGTATTTTCAAAAGTTCGAATCAGTTCTTCAAATGCCTTGATCGCATCCCTGAACCGGTTCCCGTTAAAATAGGACATCCCGATCTGATACCTGGCCTGTTCCACCCGGCCATCTTCCGGGAAAAAATATACAAACCGCTCGAATTCCTGAACCGATCGAAAAAAATCACCCGTCGAATAACAGTGCCGGGCATAGTCATACTGCCGGTCCGCATCCAGTTCAATCACGGATGCGGCATGGGAATCAAAACCGGCCATCATCATCAGGACAACCACCCATATGGATAACCGGCACCATCGTTGAAGCAACTTAAACATCTCTTATTTCCACCAGAAATCATTTTGTTCAACAGGGTCATAGCATCGGGTCCGGCCATTGACCTCGACCAATGGCGAACGCCGGAGTTCATCCCGGCCGCATCGCATGAGCCGGTCACACGTCATGATCCATCCCATGAACATGCCATGGCGTTTCACCGATTCCATGGCATATTGCGAGCATGTGGGATACATGGCGCATCGATCCCCATCAGCCCTTGAAATATAAGTACTGAACCACTGGACCGGCTTCAGAACGACCGGAAGCGACCGTTCCGATGAACGCAACGTTCCGGCGGCCATATCGGCCATTACAGTCAGGCCCATCTCCCGTTGCCGGTCATCCGCCGCCACAGGCACAGGCGATATAAGCAGGCTGCACACCCATACGGCTGCGACACAATATATGCTGATACGTTTCACCTGATATGCTTCGTTTTACGGTTATGTCTGGGTAACCCTGAGGATTTCCTCAATCGTGGATACCCCATTGAGAACCTTCTGAACCCCGTCCTGCCTGAGGGTGATCATCCGGTTGGCGAGCGCTTCCTGTTTGATCATGTTTGAATCAAAGGTCTTCAGGATGACACTCTTTAACTGGCTGTTCAGAACCATGATTTCAAAAATCCCCACCCGTCCCCGATACCCTGTATGAAAACATTTTTCGCACCCTCTGGCCTGATACAGACGATGATCCCGAAGCTGATCCGGTGAGATCCCGATCGTTTCAAGGGCCTGATCATCCGGTGTATAAGGCTGCCGGCACTCCGGACACAGAACCCGGATCAGTCTCTGGGCCACAACAGCGATCACCGACGAGGAAATCAAAAACGGTTCGACCCCGATGTCCACCAGACGGGTGATGGCACTGGCCGAATCATTGGTATGAAGTGTGGAAAACACAAGATGGCCGGTTAAAGCCGATTGAACGGCAATCTCTGCAGTTTCCTTGTCCCGTATCTCACCGATAAGTAAAACGTCCGGATCCTGCCGCACGATCGATCGAAGCCCTGTGGAAAACGTCAGGCCGATCTTGGGTTTGACCTGAATCTGGCTGATGCCATTGATCTGGTATTCGATGGGATCTTCAATGGTAATTATATTGATATCCGGGCTGTTGATGGATGACAGAACGCCGTACAGCGTGGTGGTTTTCCCGCTTCCGGTCGGTCCGGTCACCAGGATGATACCGTAGGGAGACCGGACCAGGTCATTGAGCTGGCTGAGCCGATCCGGACTGAGACCGATATCGGACAAAGACAGCAGCGACGCCGTTTTATTCAACAGCCTGAGTACCACCCGTTCCCCGAATGCGGTGGGGATCGTCGAAATCCGCACATCGATGCTCTGCTCCCCGATTCTCACCTCCAGGCGCCCATCCTGAGGCAGCCGTTTTTCGGCGATGTTCATTTTGCCCATCACCTTGATTCGGGATATCAGCGCCGGCTGAATCCATTTCGGAGGCGTGATCAAGTCATACAAAATGCCGTCAACCCGGTAACGGACCTTGAAACTGTCCTGGTAGGACTCGATATGAATATCACTGGCACGGGCCTTGATGGATTGAGAAAGGATATGATTGACCAGTTTGATAATCGGCGCATCGCTCGTATCGTCCAGCAGATCAGCGGTATCCTCGATATCACTGATGACCATGGAGCTGCTTTCTTCCATGTCCTGAACCAGCTGCTCGGCCGAATCCCTGCTCAGATCATAAGATAAATTGATGGCCGACAGTATCGAGTCTTTTGTGGAAAATACAATCTTGTAGTCCCTGAGTCCGAGGATACTGACCAGATCATCCATGGCCTGAAAACAGCCTGGATGGTGAATGGCAATCAGGCAGCGATCAATTTCATTTTGCCGATCGGACGTCTGTTCCGGATCCGGCTTCTGCTTCTGTGTATCGATGAGCAGCGGAATCATCACATATTTTTTCAGAAACTGAATCGGGACTTTCTGCGTAAATACAATGGCGATGTTATCCAGAGGCAAATCAGGCCAGAAGGGAATCCCGTACTGAATACTGAACGCTTCAAGCAACTGGGCCTCGGTAATAATTTTTTTCTGAACCAGCAACTCTCCGGGAGAAGTTTTGCGTTCAGCCGCAATCTGGCCGATCATATCCAGATCAGTGTCCGCAACATTGAAGTTGTCTTTAAGTATCTGTGTAAGATGTTTTCTCATACCTATATGCAGTTAATTTCACTTGAATGTGGATTGGATATCATTGGCCGATGCCCCACACAAAATATCCAAAGGGATAACTCGCCCGGCGGGTCGATCATTGTGCCGTCGTTTCAGACGGTAAACTTTCGGGCGCTGCTGCATCCGGCTGCATCTGATCCGGGTCAGGTTCATTCTTTTCCCTGTACATCTTGATCTGACCCTCTTGCAATTTATCGATCTGCTCTTTCTTATTTAAATATATTTCACGGGCTTCAGCAGGATTTTTGATGACATGCGGCGTCAGAAACACATACAGGTTGGTTTTCTCTCTTGTGTTTGACATGGATTTAAAGGCCCATCCCAACAGGGGGATCTGCCCGAGGCATGGCACTGTATCGGTGGTATTGCTGACGGAATCGTCAATCAGGCCGCCGATAACAACCGTATTTTTGTCCTGGACAATGACCGTCGTGTCAACGGTCCGTTTTAACGTCGTGGGGCGATCTGAGGTGCTGATATCAGAAACCAACTTGGTAACTTCCTGAGATATAACGAGACGGACAAACCGATCCTTGGTGATATGCGGGGTAATCTTCAGCGTGATACCGACATCTTTGTATTCATATGAGCTGTAAGTTTCAACGCCACTGTCAGCCGCCGACTGGGTCTGATACGGTATGTTCTTGCCGATAATGATGGTCGCCTCCTCATGATCTGTTGTCAAAACTTGTGGTGTTGACAAGATATTGACATCAGTGTCAGATTTAAACGCATTTATAATCGCTCCGATATTAGGAAGGGTAACAGATACACCATCAACGACGATATCAAGCGCCCCGCTTACGATTCCCAACGAGAACCCATCGGCTGTTGACAAATCTGTGACATCAACAGAACCAAATCCGCCACCTGAAACGCCAGAGCCACCATTGACTGTTGTATCAGCCAATACCCGCCAATCGGTACCGACATCAAAACTCTTATCCATATTGACTTCCATGATCAACGATTCAATATAAACCATGGCCCTCGGTATATCGAGTTTTTTGATCACCTCCTCAAGCACCTGATAGTCTTCCTTTTCTGCCATGATGATCAGGCTGTTGGTGGCTTTATCCGCACTGATCCGGACATTTTCGGACACCACCGGGGTTGTCGGTTTGCCCTTGGTATCCGCGCTTTTTTTCGTGGGAAGATCCTGGAGCACTTCGGCCAGATCTTCGGCTATGGCGTTTTCCAGGTAATAAACCCGGATTTTTTCCGTACCCCGAGGGGTTTCCTTATCCAGCATTGTGATGAGCGATTTGACCCTTGCAGAATCTACTTCGCTGGCCTTGAGCACAATCGTATTGGTGCGCTCGTCAGCGACAAACCTTATTTCCGTTTCCGATATCCCCTTTTTGACCGCTTGGGCCGGCGCAAACACCGTGGTCAGGACTTTGACCAGATTAGCCGCCTCCGAGTATTCAAGCGGAATAACGGAAACCTCCTGCCCGATGCCGGTTACATCAATCACTTTCATTATGCGAAGCAGGCGGTTGATATTGGACGACACATCCGTGACGATGAGCATGTTGGTCGGAGGATAGGACAGCATCACGCTGTTTTTTGAAATCAGGGGGGCAAACAGACGTTTGAGTTCGTCCGGATCGGCATAAGTCAGCGGAATCAGCCGGGTCACGACCCTATCCTCGGGAGAAACGGCATCCTGCTTAATCAGCGTTTGAATGTTCTTTGTCCGGGCCTCCGGCGCCGGAACGATTTTGGTAATTTCACCGGCCTGCACCGTTGCAAACCCATGAACCTCCAATACCGATTCAAACACCTTGTACGCTTCATCAACGGATATCTTGGTAGGCGAAATAATGGTCACCTTCCCCCTGACCCGGTTATCGACCACAAAATTCTTTCCGGTCAGCTCACTGACAAATTTAATGAATACGCTGATATCGACATCGTTAAAATCAATCGATACAAACCGCTGGGCAGCGGCGGCAGGAGTTGAGCCGGCGGGCGCTGCGGACCGGTTTTGGGCAAAGGCCGCCGAGCCGTGGGTCATTATGATCGCAACAATCGATAGCCACATCCAGAACCGGATCTGTTTTAAAGTTTTGGCGTATAGTTTCATGGAATTCAACTGTCTGATCTCCGTATAAGTTAAATAAGTTTTATTCAAATATGCTCGCTTCCCAGCATCCATGGACTTTTCATCCCGGAATGCATGAGTAAATCTATCCTGTGACATTCTGTCTATTGAATGGTGTAGTTTATGGTCTGAACCTTTCCTCTACGGTTGATTTTGAGCGCAACGCTTGAAGATGATTTCAGACTGTCATACATCTTCAGGGCATCATCGACACTCTTGATATCCCGTCCATCAACGCCGGTAATGATGTCACCGTTTTTCAATTGCATCTGATTAAAAATCGAATCGGGTTTAATGTTGCTGAGTACCAGGCCTTCGGGTATTCCCCGCCTGAAATACGGACGCAGCCTGGCCTGCTGCATCAGCTGATTAAGATTGCTGACAGCGTCCATAATCGAGGATCGCGCCAAATCGACCGACTGGGTATTTCCGGTTACCGCCGCGCTTCGATCCGGTAGCTTACCGGATTTTTCGGTAACCGTATCTTCCATTTCCAGAATTTCATCCTTCCCGTCAGCGGTCAGAATCACTTTTCCCCTGAGAATCATCTTCACGGATGCCGAGGTGTCCTGAATGGTATCGCCGGTCCGATACAGATTCTGTTCCCGGCTCTTCACCTCTTCTATCACCGCATATGCTTTTTTCCGGTCACCGGTTACGGTTCCCCATAATTTTAACGCCAGGTCGGTTTTTTCAAGCGTTGCAAGATCGACCGTTACCGCGGAAGCCGCCGTTTCACCCGTCTGCGTGATGTTAAATAAATTCCTGTCCATCACGGTCTTATAGTCCGACAATGGCGGATACTGGCGTTCCTCAACCACCGCCTGCTCCCCGGGGGTCTGCTGAACCGTAACGCCGCTGTCGAGCCGAAAAGCCATAATGGAATAAAGCGCTTTGACGCCAAAATATACCCCCGACATAATCAGAAACATATTAATAATAATAAAGTATCGTTTCATATAATTTTCATCAATACCGCAGTGTAAATGTTAATTCCGTTATCATTGTCTTGGAAAGGAAACACCGGGGCTGTCCAGCGTACCGCGGACCCTGACAGGAATTTCGCCTCCTGACCGGTTTTCAGACAGTGAATCGACCGGAAACATGATTCGGATACCGGCCAGCAGCAACGGATGAGGTTTCATGCTGCCCCTGAGGTTTAAAACGCTTTTGCCGGCCGGTTTCATCATGACGACCGAACCGGTGAAATCAGCGTCCAGCTGGTTACCCCTGAGATCACATCGCTTGATTTCAAGGCGTTCGGCTTCGATGGTGATGTCGGTTTCAATAGAGTTGAACGCCACCGAATTCAGCGGGATTAACGGCGTCTGAAGCTGGATGGTGCAATCCGACAATACCAGATGCGCCCTGCCGTTTGCTGTTCCCCCGACATTTGCGCGGGTAAAGGTTACCTGCCCGTTCAGGCTGCCGGCCACATCCTGCCGGATGAACTCATACACGGCAGGGATATCCTCGATCCGGATTCTGTCCAGATCGACATCGACTGACAGCAGGCCATCCCCTTTGGCACGGGGTACCCGGGCCATGCCTTTGAACACTCCTTTTGCGGCCGCACCGGCAAACGAAACGTTAACCGTATGGCTCAGCAATGACAATAGATCGGGCCGCACCACCATGGTTTCGGCATAAAACGCGGCTTTACCGAGATAATTCACCCCGACGCCTTCAAGTTTCAGTCCAAGGGGAAACACCGGCTTCAGTTTAACGGTATCGGCTGTCACCCGAACTGCGGGGACAGCCCGGTTCAATTCCGACACCAGGTATTGCCCCACGGCATCTGCCGGAAACAAATGGTAAAGGAAAAAAGCCGCCGATACCATCAGCACAATCAGATACAATAGCCACTTTTTTGAACGGTTCATAGGCACAGACTATTCTTCCGCGGTTTCAGCCTGGAGCACGGCAGTCAGCAGCTGGTTCTGCTTTCCTTCCTTTGATATGGAGATCCGTTTAATGCCGACCATATTTTTGGATGTTTCAATGCTGTACAGATATGCCATCAATTGATTGAGCGTGATGCCCTGAAGTTTCATCTCAACTGAAGACAGTTTATACGGACTGTTTTTAATATCGATCCTGGACGGCTTCATATAGACGATTTTATCTTTAATTCCGGCCTCACCCGCCAGCCGGTCCAGGAAGGGAAACAGGGCAAACCCCTTGTCTCTGTCACTGAACCGCAACGTGATCCGTTCGGATTCTCTCCGAATCGAATCATATTTTACCGTCAGATCAGCCATTTCATCCAGCATCCCGGTTTTCACCTGCAACACCCGCTGCAGTTGCCTTTTTCCATCAATCAATGGAACCACACCCCACTGGATGAAAGCAAAAACAAGGATACAGGCTACCGCGGCCGCGATGGAATATCTTTCACGGTTGCTGAGTTTAATTGCCATTCATACAACCCTTTCAAAATCCTTACAGAATTACCTTGAGTTTAAACCGGACCCGGTTATCGGTTCTGTCCATATTGGCCGAGCTGATCGTTACGGTTTTAAACATATCCGACTGTTCGAGCCGATTTTTGACATCATCGATCGAATTGAACGTATCGGTTTGTCCGGAAATCATGACACTTTCCTCATCGATCACCATACGATCCAGATCCACGTCAATTTGTCTGGGAATGAGGCTGCTGATTTCATAAATAATATCGATGACCGGTTGGGTTGATCCGGTCTGAACGGAAAACAATGACGTTTTCTCCATTTCCTTGATATGAGCATGCATCTGATGCACCGGATCGACAATACGCGTTACCTCGGGAAATGATGCCCGGAATTTGTCTGCCAGACGTTCATCGACCGCATTGACCTGCTGCTTCAGCTGCCAGGTATCGACAGCGATACTGAATAGTCCCAGGCACACCGCCATTACGGCGATCAACCCGGTTGTGATAATTAGTTTGCGATTTCCCGTCCATTGCTTTTTGACTGAAAACGTATCCTTTCTGAAATTCAGGCAGTCAATGGCATTGACTTCGGTCAGGGCCAGCGCGAGCGCATTGTCCATCACATCGCTTTTCCAGATATGATCGGATTGATCAGGCACTGCCATACCGGCCATATCCAACAAATTCAACCGCGTTACCGGGAGTTCCAGAACCGGTGCCAGCTCTTGCTCAACAGCGGTTTCAGGCAGACCGCTTCCGGTAATAAAGACGGTTTCCACCACTAAATCCGTGCCGCATGCATCTTCAAAGGCCGATACGGTTCTGAGGATATTGTCGCAAAGGGAGTTTGGGCCATTGAACAGATCCGGGCCAAGCGAAAATGACCGGATAAGCGATATTCGACCCGACACAATTAAAAACAGGGTCGCCTGGTGTGAATCGACATCAGCCAGCAGCCAGGTTTCAAGAGAATCCGGGTTATTGATCAGGCTCAGAGCGACAGGATATCCCCCGATGGTAATGGTTTCAGGATCTATTTTATTTTCGGTAAAGGCGTCCAGAAAGGACTTGAACTCGGATTTTTGCAGAACAGCCGCAATTAAATCCGTTTGCTCGCCCGTAGTATGAATCGGAATAAAATCCATCAGCTGCTCATCCATTGGCAGAGCCAAATGCGGTTCCAACTCAAACGGCAGTATCTGACGAATTTTTTTAGGTTCTTTGAAAGGGACCTGCATATTTCGAAATGAAACCCGGACCGCCGGAAACGAGGCGATACACCGGCAGGCTTGCACATCAATTTTCTCTGCCAGCTGTTCCAGCCCCTTTCTTACGCGATCAATCCAGTCGCCGGGCTCTGTTACGCTTTCTGTTACGGGAATGTAAAGGCAGTTTTCTATCCAGCTTTCCTTCATGGTCTTTTTCACCTGAACGGCCGCTATGCCATTTTCCCGAATATCAATTGCTAATATGGATCGGCTCATAAATAATTCAACCTTGACGGTTTTATGACTCATCTGCCGGCTGCATTCGGCTCAACCTTTCGCAGAAAGGCCGAAAGCATCACCGGTTTAATTGGACAGACAGAATATGTTATATGTCATTCCGGCTGCCAGCACAACACGCTGCATGTCCATTTGCCGGTTTTTGCCTGTTTTGCCCTTTGAACAACAGCAGTTACCGTCATGGACATGTCATCGAGGGTAGAAACCGACCGGATACGGAATATATCGCTTGATGTCGTAATCAGATCCGCTTTGATTGTCACATCACTCAACCCCGGGACATCCTTGTACCATGTCGGACTTGAAAGATTGTAAATATAAGTTTCATCTGCCTTTTCAAGCCGGTACTCATCGATGGGCTGAGCAAAAATTGCGTCACCGGGCGGCAGCAGGGCAGCGATGACCGGCAAGGACGCAGTGTTGATATTAATTTTGCCTTTGTAGGTAAACTTGTTTTCCGCGGTGGCTGACACGCCGTAAACTGTCAGATAAGACGATATTCCGCTCTCGCCGCCCACGCCATCAAACAGATCAGCCGTAACCCCTTTTACCCGGGCCAGCTCTCCTAAATGATCAAACGGCGCATTCCGGCACGAATACGGCGGTTCCAGTCCCTGATAATAATCGGATTCTGCGCCGCTTAAGCCGGTTACGGCATCGTCGTCTCCGGAATCGATCCAGTCCTTGGTTGAATTCAAAATAGTGGATGGCTCGATATCCTGGAATTGCTCATCATCCAGAAGTTTGAAAAAAGCGATAAAATTTTCCCACAACTGATGCTGGGCCTCATTAAACGCGCGCCCTTCGGGAAAATCGACCAGTGAATTCACCTGAATTTTACCCATTTCATCGATGATTTCAACCGATACCCGGCCGCTTTCAAACGGAATGTCTCCCATGACCTCAGCGACTTTCTCAGGGTTGGCCCAGTCTTCCTGCAACGAATCCGTATCCGAATCGTTCCTGTCTTTGATCAGCATGGCCATGGCCGCATGTATCCCGGATGAAGCCATATAAGAGAGGGTAACCCGATCCCGGGTCCCCGCAGTTGAGATGACGTTTGAACGTACTCTGCGGTTTACCTCGATGGTGGTCACCATCATCAGGGTGATGACGGTGATGGTGATGAGAAGCGCCATCCCCCGATTCGGCCTTATGATAGATACGATCTTTACCATTGTCTTATTTCTTCTCGGGCCGATACACCGGAAGGGTTACGACCGTCTCAAATTCCCGCGAAAAATCAGCATCGCCTATTTCAAGACGAATGCCGATCGCCCCGGGTGTGGAAAAACCGACATCGTCCGAGTCTGAATCCCAGCTGTCGTACGATTCGCCGTCCTGATCATAATAGGTGAATGACAGCGACAGGACATGATCACACAGCACCGGATCGTTTTTGTTCTCTTCAAAGGGGTCATAAGGATAGAGGCTGTCTGAGCGTCTCAGCACATACTGTCCCGGGCCACGGTCCTGAACATAATAGACGATTTGAGCGATCCCCTGCAGCGGTGGCCGTTCAAATCCGATATGTGAATCCGCCGCAAACCGAAGGCTGGAAAAATCATTGCCCCCGATGGATGATATTTTACCCTCAATCCGATAAGGATCAGGATCATCATCGATGTCCGGCGGACTGTATTGCGGGCGGAAGCTCACGTATGTGGACTGCAGGTCCAGAGTTATCCGGTTTATACAGTCTTTTGCCATCTCATAATAGTCACCGCCACGGGTGATGGACCCGATATCCATAAAAACGGCCCGATACGAACCGAACAGCACGCTGATCACGATCGCAAAGATAAACATTGCGATCAAAATTTCCAACAGGGTAAAACCGCCGGAGCGGGGATGTGTTTTCATGGCATATCTGCCGGACAACATGTGTAAATCCACCTATTGCTCATCACGGGCCATCACATAATTTCGAAGAAGATACACCAATTGGTCATCGCGGTACGACACCGATAGATCGATACGTTTCAGATCCCCTGCAATACTGCCGAGGGGCTCTGATTCCACCTCCTGTATGGATGCCTTCCAGACATAGCCGTCAAACCGGTCTCCGAAACTGCCGGATTGTTCCGCCCCGCTGTCGGTCACGGTTCTCTCCAGTTCCGACATTTTTGCCTGGGCCAGCTGGGGCGCCGTTGTATAAAACTGTACGGATTGATTCATCGAGATACTCTGCGCATGCATCCGGAATACACTGACCAGCACTATGGCAATAATGGATACCGCCACCATGACCTCCATCAAGGTAAAGCCGGCACATGAACGTATCAATCGATACCGACGGCCAATGCTCCCCCCCCCTGCCCCCCTGTGATAATCGCCGGGAAAAATCATGAGCGGTTTACAGTCAGCACCGGATTTGGTTGTCATATCCCTCATCCCTCAAATCCGACATCATCCGGGGTTATGCCGATTCTGGAGAGAAAAGGCTCGATGTGATAAGAAACGCGGTTATCATCTTCATCTGCGACATGAATCAATGCCCTTTCGGAATACCCTTTTTTGTAAAACCGGATAACGGCACTGCCGGAATCCACCCTGAACTGGCCCGGATACTCCACGTCCAGAACCTTCACCCCTGAAGGCAGTTGATAGGCACCGCGTTGCGCCTCATCGGCCGCTTCCTCAGACATCTCATCATGGGTGATCCACAGAAGACTGTCGGTCATATTGATATGCAGCCGATAATTTTTCTGATCCCGGACAGCGCGCTCTTTCAACGCTTTCACATTTACGATCAACCACTGGGAAAGTTGTTTGGTATCGCTGACAAAAACCGTTTTCTGAAATCGGGGAACGGTAAAAAAAAGCACCATGCTCATGACGGCTACCACCACGATGAGTTCTATCAGGGTATATCCCCCCCGGTTATCGACGAGATCGTTGATCATGGGCACGAAGATGTCTCTTATTCAATTTCCCAGCTGTTGATATCCTGATTTTTATCTTCTCCGCCGGGAACCCCGTCAGCGCCGTATGACATAATATCAACATCGTCATGAATTCCCGGGCTCAAATATACAAACTCATATCCCCATGGATCTTTGGGAAGTCTGCCTTTTTCGAGATATCCACCTTTACGCCATTTTGCCGGGACCGGTTCCGTATCCGGTATTTCGACCAGGGCCTGGAGCCCCTGCTCCGTTGAGGGATAAGTACCGGTGTCAAGTTTGTATAGTTTAAGCGCGGTTTCAATGCTTTCGATCTGCATTTTCGCCTTCAATTGTTTTGCCTCTTCGGGACGCCCCATGATTCTGGGAATGATTAACCCGGCCAGAATCCCCAATATGACAATCACCACCATCAACTCGATCAGGGTAAAGCCCCCCTGGCGGATCGATCTGCGGAATATATTGTATTTCATCATACCTCCGTGTGTATTTAAATGCCTTTTACCTGATCTTTTGCTGAACTATCAACAAATCGTCGCTCAATTTCAAATTCATGTTCCAATGACAAAAAATACCACATCCCTTTCGCGAAAGCAAACTGCTGACAAATAAATCAATTCGATCTGCCGCCGATCGGCCATATCGAACCGGATGCGCCGGCCGCCCCCGGATCAATTTCGAAGCGGTATCGCCTTTCATCGGTTAAAAAACCAGCTTCACCCCCCCCTGGCCGCTGCCCGCAGAAATGACAGGACGGGCTTGATCATAACTGCGGCCATATTTTGCTGTGCGTAGCCTCTGCGTCCCGCCGGTTGCCGGCGTACGACATGGCGCGATCCGGGGAAAAGATGTCGGGGCCATGAAGCGTTAAAAAGCGCAAACTGTTTGAGGCGTGCCGAGTTTTTGCGCTTTAGCTTCATGGGCCCGGCATCCCCCGGATCGTGCTGGAGAAGCCGGCAATGGGCGGGACGGACCCCGTGACATGGTGGCCGCAGTTATGATCAAGCCCGACAGGACGGACAGGCCATCATCGACCACGCCGGCAGCTTCGTTCGACAGATTATGATCAACCACCTGATTTTTTTCTTATATTTACTTTCTCCTATACCATCATCCCCAACAATTTGACATAATTTCTTTATCAATAACTTGATATTCCATTTGAATTCTGATATTTTTTGTTTAGAGAAATTTTAATCCGAGCCCTTGGAACTACCCGCAGAAACCCGATAAACAAGTGAATCACCCGGGTGATCGTAGCGTTTTTTTCTGTCAGATTCAAAGCCCCCCCGGGTTCATTGTTTCAAGCATACCCCCAGGAATCGGGCACAGCGAGTGATTTTCACATTATGATTTTTTTCATCCGCCTCATATCATACTATCACGTTACAAAAGTGGCCCCAGGCGTAACTCGGTGAATTATTGCACAGGATAACCGGGTTGCATATCCCGATTTTTCGATCCGGAAACTCCCTGCTGAATCGGACATCTTCCAATCTCTGTGTGCCTCATTACGAAAAAGCACCGGAATGTCCTCGGCCTCAAATGGAGGAAACGATCATGAAGTGCCTGATAAACAGTGTTTTTTTCGCAATATGCCTTTTCGCATTCCCGAATCTGATCTACGGGAAAACAATCGAACCACAAATCGGCCACCCACTGCCTGACATTACCCTGAAAATTCCGGATGACGACGTTCACCGGACCTACCTGGGGCTGAAGGGCAGCGATTCTTTTCAAATTCCTCAAATCCGGTCCAGAGTGGTCATCATAGAAATTTTCAGTATGTACTGCCCGCATTGTCAGCGTCATGCGCCATCGGTCAACCAGCTGTATCAACGGATCCAAAAAAGCGGCGACTTTCGCGACAAAATTAAAATTATCGGTATCGGTGCCGGGAATTCTCCATTTGAAGTCGATTTTTTCCGAAAATCGTACGCCATACCGTTCCCTCTGTTCCCGGATACGGATTTATCCATCCACGACAAAATCGGTCAGGTGCTAACGCCCTATTTTATCGCTGTCCGAATTGAACCGGACGGCACGAACCGCATCGTATATACCCAGCTCGGCGGTTTTAACAACCCGGATAATTTTTTAGATACCATCGTAAAACGATCCGGACTCAAATAAAAAGGGAGGAATCCTTCCGCTCACGCGGTTATGAAAAGGAGGTTTAATGAAACGATATATCCTTTTGTCCTCAATTTTGATCTTTGCGGTCCTGTTAATATCTGCCGGAACGGCGATGGGGCTTTCCGATGCGTATAAAGGGTCAATTTACGATCCCGGAAAGCTGAAGCCGACCGACAGTGTTTTAAAGGTCAAAGCAGGCGAGCCCGCTCCGGATTTCACCCTGCCATCCATTCAAGGCAAACAGATCTCTCTTCGCCAGTTCAGAGGAGAGAAAAATGTGGTTCTTTCTTTTATACCTGCGGCCTGGACACCCGTATGTTCAGATCAGTGGCCCGGGTATAACCTTGCAAAACCTTTTTTCGAGCAGCACGATGCCGTGCTGTTAGGAATTTCAGTTGATAATATTCCCACCCTGTTCGCCTGGACGCTTCAAATGGGTGACCTGTGGTTTGATGTCCTCTCGGATTTCTGGCCTCATGGCGCGGTATCAGACAAATTCGGCATCCTTCGCTCAGACGGGCTTGCGGAACGAGCCCTGTTTATCATCGATAAGCAGGGAATTATCACCTTTACCCATGTTTCGGATATCAATGTCAGGCCAGATCTTAAACTGATCGTTACCGAGCTGGAAAAACTTCTATAGTGTCCAGGCCCTGCATCATCGTTTTCGCACGTGCGCCTGAAAAAGGACTCGTCAAAACACGACTGGCAAAAAAACTGCCGCCGGATACGGTGCTTTCTCTGTATAAATGCTTTTTAGCCGATGTTCTCGATGCAATTGACACAGGGCTTTACCATATCCGAATCTGCTTTTTCCCCGCATATGCGTCGGAAAACATGATCAAAGGGTTCGGCAGCCAATATGACTACATTCCTCAAGAGGGATGCGATATAGGACAAAGAATGCTATCCGCGTTTTCAGAAACATTCTCGGACGGGTTCAACCCCGTATTACTTATCGGAAGCGATATCCCAGCGCTTACGTCATCGATCGTCCATCAGGCCTGTGATGCGCTGCTCAGAACCGATGCTGTAATCGGCCCGTCCCATGACGGGGGCTATTACCTGATTGGGTTTAATTCCGACACCTTTCAACCCGATGTGTTTAACAACATGCCCTGGAGCAGTCCACAGGTGTTTTCCCTTACCCTGAGCCGATTGACAATCCGCTGCCGCAGGGTTCACATCCTGCCGGTTTGTCAGGATATCGATGAACCGGATGATTTGATATCATTTGTACGATCCGCATCGCCGTCAATGATTCGCAGTTCGCATACGTTACGATATCTGAAGCAGATCTTGAATCGCTGAATGCCGTTGAGCAACAGGCCACGATGCATCGTGCCCCTGATAGGGCTGTTTCAACCCGGATGGAGTCCATGTACGTTTAAAACCGGAAGTAAAATTTCGGTCAAACAATTAATCCAAGAGATATAGTCTGACGAGAACTGAAAATAGTGGCCTTCAGACGGATGACTCACGACTGAAGACTAATCCATGACAAGGAGAAATTTCATGACACTGCCTGTCAAACTGTATACGCTGAGCACGTGCAGCCACTGCAATGCTACAAAAAAATTTCTGGGAGAATGCATCATCAAATATGAATTCGTTGATGTCGATCTCCTGCATGGGGAGGAACGAAAAGCCATTTTAAAAGACGTGATGGCATTCAATCCTCAATGTTCATTTCCCACCATCATCATTGGCGATAAAGTTATCATCGGTTACAAGGAAAAAGAAATAAAGGAGGCGCTGGGGCTATAATGGATGCTGAAACACTCTACGGCATATTGAAATCGGCCCAGGAACCCAAGGGGTATGTTTTCAATCACGACAGGCAAAGAGTCTTTGAGCTGCTGGAAGGTCTGTTGGTCAACAAACGTCGCTATGGCTATATGTCCTGCCCATGCAGACTGGCATCGGAAAACCGGGCGCAGGATCAGGACATTATCTGTCCCTGTGTTTACCGGGCTGCCGATGTCAAAGAATATGGCAGCTGCTATTGCAATCTGTATGTGTCCGTGGAGTGGAATGAAGGCAGGCTGCCGCATGCTTATATCCCTGAACGACGCCCTCCTGAAAAGACTTCGGGGGAATCTTAGCACAAAATATCGTTCAGTGGAAAAGAAACGGCTTCGGAAATGACTTTGATTTCAATAGTATCTTCGCTGATTTTACAGAGGACGCACCGTTTCCGGACACACTTCCTTCTTGACATCCGGCGGTATTTATTTCATCTTAAAGTATAAATCTGATTTAAATACAATACCAGATTCAGTTGTATAACGACCGCATCAATGATGCGTTATCGTTTGTAACGAATTTTCCTCTCTGACGGTTTCAACCCGTATGTTGTCCCGGTTTTATTTTCGGGCTTGTTTCTCGAACTGGATCCCCGCCTTGCGCGGGAATGACCCAATGGCCAATGATAGCACCAACCCTTTATTTTCGGTGACCGAAGCAATACCCGCTGATCGATCCCGGCGCTATACGGACGTATTTTTTACCGCATTCAGCTCAGCAATTTATTTCGCGTCAGGGCTATTAAAAGCCATATTATCCTGCTCAGTTTCAGGACAGTCGTAATGTCCCTAACCTAAAAATCAAAAGGAGGCAATCAGATGAGTAAAATAGTAAAACGAGTATGCAAATGTGAAAATTGCGGAAATGAGGCAGAAATGACCATCAGCTGTTCTCTGGAACCGGTTGAAAAAGAGGTACCCGTTAAGGGGAAAAAAACGGCCCCCAAAAAAGAAAAGGGCCATATTGTCTGCACGCATTGCGGGAATGAGGCAGATCTCTGGGTCGATCTGTAAACCCAGTGAGTAAGGTTATGATCAAAGGAGAAAAAAATGAGAGCATTTGCAGACAGATTGATCGAGATTACCGAACGGCATGCTGAAAAAATATCTGATCAGTGGAGCAAAGCCGTTCGGACAAATCTCAGGACCCCGTCTTTTCATTCAAAGCCTCATAACGAATGCATCCAGCAGGGCATGGATTTTTATAAAAAGCTCAGAGACATATTCTTCAGTGAAAAGCCCTATACGGAAGTATATCGTTTTTTTTCAAAATACGCTGAAGACCGTTATCTCGAAGGCACTCCCTTGAAGGAAACCATCTACGCACTGATTATGATGAGACGCCACATGTGGCTTTACGCAGACGTCCAGGCAATGTTTCTTACCCCTCTGGATCAGCACAAAGCAATAGAGAGCATCAACAAGACGATCCGGATCTTTGATCACGGAACCTATTTTGTAATTCAGAAATACGAAGAAATGAGCAGGTAATGACTGCCCTGCTATGGTAACGTCCGTATGTATTTGCATGTGATGCCGTGAGGTTTCTGAAATTCGTCTCACCGGCGGCAGATTAAACCTGAAAAAGCCGGAGTCTTTGTTCAGGCGAATACCCACTCGATATGGCAGTCATTGGCGACGATGGAAGCAATATGCCCATCAAACCACCGATGTTCAATTAACCAATCCGTATCGTTGTAATGAACCACCAGATGATATTGATCCGGAACATTCACCACGCGGCAGCATGCCAGATCCCTGAGTCCGGTTCCGGCGGCCTTCAATACAGCCTCCTTGGAGGTCCAGAAACGGAAAAAAAGAAATCGGCGATCTGTATCAGACAGACGCCACTCCTCTTCTTTCGCTGTTTTCCGGAACAGGGACGCCGAGCAGGGTCTGATTTTCTCAACATCTATGCCAATCATCGAACGGGAGGTGACCGCCGCCACAAAATCGGATTTATGCGTCAATGACCAGTAATATCCGTTAGAAGGTACCGGTGCTCCGCTTTCATCTTTTTCCAGTTCAGTGATACTGGCCTGGCTGATCGAGGCAGACAGCGCCAGAGCCGACCTCGCGTGGCGGCTCAGGAAGGCCACTTTGCCCCTTCCGGACAGATTTTTCCGGTTATCCGGAACCGGCAGGATTACCGGATATATCGTATTCTTTCGATTCGCGTAATGATTCACAGCGGAGACATCCGGCAGGCGATTTTCGACTGAAAGCTGTTGGCGTAACAATGAAAAGGGCATCTTATGACGTTTCATTCGCTTTGATTTTCAATGCTTCCTCATAAATTCTGGATTTTGAAAGCGGGTATCGCCTGGCAATATCTTTTACAATATCAGAAACCGTCCCGTTTTTTAATTTTAAAGCACTTTGAATTTCTTCCTGAATTATTTCCATGGAAACCGGTTTATCCTTTTCGCATCCGGAAATCAGAAGCGTGCATTCTCCTTTGACCGACTGGCGCCCGCCAAGATCTGCCCATATCTCCGAGACCGTTCCCCGGATAAATTCCTCATGAAGTTTGGTAATCTCTCTGGACAGGACCGCGTATCGGTCTCCCATCACGGATTCAAGTTCTTTCAGCAGCGAAAGGATACGCCGGGGAGATTCATACACGATAATGGTTCCGGGCTGATTTGAGAGATCGTGGAGTTGCTGAAGCCGTTTTGATGATTTTTTGGGTAAAAATCCGACAAAAAGGAAGGAATCGGTCGGAAGGCCGGAAGCACTCAGTGCGGCGATGGCAGCAGATACTCCCGGGATCGGAACAACAGAAATTTTCTCTTCTATGGCCACCCGGACCAGATGATATCCCGGATCTGACACCCCGGGCGTGCCGGCATCGGTAACCAGCGCAATGGAGCAACCGTCTTTCAGTTTCCGGATCAGCCCTGCAGTCCGCTCGATTTCATTGTGTTCATGGACAGAAATCAGATGGCCCTTTATTCCGTGACAGGCCAGCAGTTTTCCGGTTTGCCGCGTATCTTCCGCAGCGATCAGATCCACTTCCCCGAGTATTCTGACGGCCCTGAGAGTGATATCCTCCATATTACCAATCGGAGTCGCTACGACATAAAGTTTGCCTGATGATTTCATAAGCCGGATTAGGTGTAGGCCAGTTCAAAAGCATTCTTGATAAGTTGGACCCGGGGATCGATGTCAGCAGAATTGACGGTCAACACATCAAACCGGGCCTTCACCTGAGAATGCTGTGTCTGTTTGAGGTAATACAGCGCCACCATCGAAATGGTTCTTTGCTTTTTAGGAGTGATGGCCCACTTCGGATCACCGAACCGCTTCGATGTCCGGCTTTTTACCTCAATAAATGCGATGGAATTGCCGTCTTTGGCGATGATGTCAATCTCTCCGAAGCAGGTTCGATAGTTGCGTTCCATAATGGTATACCCCTGTAGAAGCAGGTAATTCACAGCGATATCCTCACCGGTTTTCCCCAACAGCTGCCGTCTGTTCTGCATCCTGCCGCCCCGTTTGCCCATCTTCAGTATTAAAAGATGTTTTCCGGACCATTCACCCCTTTGAAACTTTTCCGGTGTATCGGACAAGATCCGAATCTCAAAATGGCATCTTTATGTGCTCTGGTGGGATACCCCTTATGCTTTTCAAAACCATATTGCGGATAATACTGGTGATACAGCTGCATCATCCGATCACGCGTAACTTTAGCGACAATGGACGCAGCACCGATGGACATGCTTAAGTTATCACCTTTAACAATGGGATACTGCATCAAACACGACCGTATCCGAAACGTACCGTCAATCAGGAGACAATCCGGCGCCGGGTTCAGGTTGTCGACCGCAATGGCCATCGACAGCAGCGATGCCTGAAGAATGTTGATACGATCAATCTCAATGGCATCCACGATTCCGATTCCGATAGAAACCGCATGGATGTATATCTGATCGTATAGCGCATCTCTTTTTTTCGGGGTCAGTTTTTTTGAATCAGTGATGCCGGATACCGGAAAGACATCGGGCAGAATGACGGCAGCCGATACAACCGGGCCGGCCAGTGGTCCCCGGCCGGCCTCGTCTATGCCTGCAATAATTTTATACCCTTTTCCCCTGGCTTTATTTTCGAAGGCCCACAAATCAGGTGCCATTGACATGATGCGTCCTTGCGACCCGCTGTAATGAAGCGCCATCCGTCAGAAGCCTGTTCCCGTGCTGATACTACCCGCGAGCAGTTTGACGTTCCCTGATTCTGGCAGCCTTACCTTTAAGATTGCGCAGGTAATAAATTTTGGAGCGGCGGACCCGGCCCCGGGTGACCACTTCAATTTTGTCAATGATGGGCGAATGAAGGGGAAATACCCGTTCCACGCCTACACCGTATGACATTTTCCTCACGGTAAATGCGGCATTGGCCAAACCGTTTTTCCGGCTGATAACAACGCCATGAAACACCTGGATTCGCTCTTTTTCACCTTCACGTATTTTCACATGCACCTTGACGGTATCTCCGGGGTCAAAGCTGGGAATATCCAGCCGCATGACTTCCCGTTCCAGTTGTTTGATCATTTGCATAACGTCTCCCAATATCTTTCTCTAATTTAACTGTTTTTCAGATCGAACCCGGCTATCGTTTACCTTCCCACCAGTCTGTCCAGAATGATGGCGGCAGCCGATCGAACAGAGAGATGATTATAATCCGTCATCCCGACCACGGGATCAAGAACAAAATCCGCCTGGTCCATGAAGTCTCCAGACAGTCCCCACGCCGTACCGAACATCAACAAATGAGGTCCACCACTGTTTATGTTCTCTTTCAGCTGATCATACCCGATGCTGCGCGGACAATGACGCGCACAGGTCACTATCGTGTGAGGATATTGTCCGCTGACTTGACGAATATCATCTCTTACTTCTTCCAATGAACTTTTGATACAAACTAACTCCAGGGCCTTACGACGTTCCGGATTATATACAGCCCCGCTGCCGGTGACCCAATGATCGACAAGCCGGCCGACGAACTGCTTTTGATCATCCAGCGGAGTTACAACATAATACCTTTGCACCCCGTATGTTCTGGCAGATCTTGAAATATCGTGCAGATCCAGATTTGTTACTGCCGATGCAATAACCTCCCCGTTTTTGTTAACCACAGGAAAATGGATCAAGGCCACATACAATTCAGGCATGAATGATATCTTCAATATCCCGCCACCACTTTTTCAGTATTTCTTTTTCCTGAACGCTCAGGAACCGTCTTCTCAATAAATCCGGTCTCTTGAGGAAGGTGCGGATGAGGGATGTTTCATGCCTCCACTGTTCTATATCTTTATGATTGCCTGACAGCAGAACTTCCGGTACGGTTTTCCCCTCAAAATCGTATGGTCGGGTATAATGCCCGTGTTCCAGAAGATCATTTTCAAACGAATCTTTTTCCGCTGATTCCTCTCCTCCGAGTACGCCGGGAATAAGTCGAACCACCGCTTCAGTAATGACCATAGCCGCCAGTTCCCCCCCGGTCAGCACATAATCGCCTATGGAAATCTCGTAATCTATTTCATCCTGACAGACGCGCTCATCCACCCCCTCATAACGTCCGCAAACCAGAATCATCCCTTCCCATGTCGCAAATTCACGGGCCAGATTCTGATCAAACACCCGCCCCTGGGGGCTGAGCAAAATTGTCCTGGACAAAGGAGACTGTTTCTTTGCTGATCGGATTGCGCCAGCCAGTGGTCCCGGCTTCATGACCATACCACATCCGCCGCCATAGGGTCTGTCATCCGTAACCCGGTGCCGGCCATCGGCAAAATCCCGGATATTGACGGCAGAAACAAAAACCTTGTGTTCCTGAACAGCCTTTCTGATCATTCCATATTCCCGGAATGCGTCGAACATTTCCGGGAATATGGTTAGAACATCAATTTTCATTTAATAACCCGATGAGCCTCTTCAGTTACAATCCTTCCGGCAGATCAACCACCAGTGTTCCATTCTCGAGATCAACTTCTCTGATAACCGATTCCAGAGCCGGAACTAGAATTTCATTACCGTTGTCTTTCACAACCAGGACATCATTGCTCCCGGTCGGAAATATGGATTCCACGCGTCCGATACAGATATTATCGGATGTAACGACAGAAAGCCCGATAAGATCCACCCAGTAGTAGGTTCCATTTTCTATGTCCGGCAGCGCTTCTCTATCGATGTGCAGCATCGATCCGATCAGCGGCTGGGCCATATCACAGTCATTTACATCTTCAATCTGAAACAGGAGACCGCGCTTGTGCGGTTTAACCCATTTGAGCGTATAGATGGACTCGATACCGTTTTGATTTTTTACACGAATCGAACTTCCCGGCTTAAAAAAAGACACGGATTCAACATAAGAAAGAACCTTGAGCGTCCCTTTAAGGCCATGAACCCCGACAATTTTCCCAATCAGCATTTGACATTTATCCGGCTAATTATTCAATTATCTCCAGAACCGTCCGTTTTTTTACCTTCGCTGACGCCGCGCTCAGTATCGTCCGAATCGCTCTTGCCGTTCGTCCCTGTTTACCGATAACCTTCCCCAAATCCTCTTTGGCAACCTTAAGTTCCAATACCGATGTCTGGTTCCCCTCGATTTCGTCGACTACCACCTCTTCAGGATTATCGACCAGTGCCTGCGCAATATACTTGACAAGATCTTTCATAGCTCCATCTCCTTCGTTGGCTGTTGAGAACAAGAGGCAATGAAAATTACTCGGGACAAGTAAAAAACTTTTCCCTTCGCAAAAGACTTTTCACGGTATCAGTCGGGATAGCCCCCTGACCCATCCAATATTTAATCCGCTCCGCCTTTAAAGCTACTTCTGCCGGCTCCTGCAGAGGATTGTAAGTTCCCACAATTTCAAGAAACCTGCCATCCCTTCGGCATTCGCCATCAGCCACTACAATACGATAAAACGGTCTTTTTTTCGCCCCATGCCTGGCTAATCTGATTTTTACTCCCATTTTATATCTCCTTCAGAACGGCAGCATCCCCCGGCCGAGGCCTCGCATGCCGCCTTTATTCATCTTTTTAATCATTTTCAGCACTTGGCTGTAATTTTTAAGCAGCCGGTTAACATCCTGTACGCTAGTCCCACTTCCTTTTGCAATCCTTTTCCGCCGGCTTCCGTTAATTATGGTGTACTGCCGACGTTCACCGGGTGTCATCGAATTGATGATGGCTTCGATTCTGGAAAGTTCTTTTTCATCAACTTCCAGATTCTTAAGCTGCTTTATCTTCCCCATACCGGGGATCATCCCGATAATATCGCTCAATGACCCCATCTTGCGGATCTGAACCATCTGATTACGAAAATCCTGGAGTGTAAACTGACTTTTTTTAAGTTTTTTTTCTAGCTCAGCCGCTTCCTTTTCATCGATGACCGATTGAGCTTTTTCGATGATCGTAAGGACATCCCCCATCCCCAGTATCCTGGACGCCATCCTGTCAGGATGAAAAACTTCCAGATCACCTATTTTTTCGCCGACACCTATGAATTTGATCGGTTTACCGGTAATAGCCTTGATGGAAATCGCTGCGCCGCCCCTGGCATCACCATCCATTTTCGTCAGGATGACACCGCCGATATCCAGGGCATCATTAAACGATTTGGCGCTGTTGACCGCATCCTGGCCGGTCATGGCGTCAGCCACAAACAAAATATCGGACGGATGAACCATATCCTTGATCCGGGACAACTCCGCCATCAGTTCCTCGTCGATATGAAGACGCCCTGCCGTATCCAAAAGGAGCGTATCGCAACCCGCCTTCAAAGCGGCAACGCGGGCCTCCTGGCAGATATCAACCGGCTTCATCAGGGTCGAAGACGGGAATACCGGAATATCAAGCTGAGAGCCTATCTTTTTCAGCTGCTCTATCGCTGCCGGCCGATAGACATCTGCCGGAACCAGATAAGGTTTTCTGCCTTTTTTCCTCAGCAAAGCGGCAAGCTTTCCGGATGTCGTTGTTTTACCGGACCCCTGAAGGCCCACAAGCATAACCGATATCGGAAGCGGCCCGGAAAGCTCCAGTTCTTTATAGTCGCCTCCCATCAGCCCGGCCAGCTCTTCATTAACGATCTTGACCACCTGCTGGCCAGGGGTCAGACTGCCCATCACCTCCTGACCCAGCGCACGCGCCCTGATACCGGAAACAAATTGTTTAACAACCCGGAAGTGAACATCGGCCTCGAGAAGCGCCATCCGAACCTCTTTAAGGCCCTCCTCAATGTTGGTCTCCGTTAATTTGCCGTGCCCCCTCAGTTCCTTGAATACGGAGTTCAGCCTGTCACTTAAATTTTCAAACATACCTCACCGATCAACATATTTCAAGCGGGGGAATCTATTTCTTTACGATATCAGCGTCCCTGAATCCGGATATTCCCCCACGCGCCTGATTATTTTTTATTATAATTTAATTTATTTTGTTTCTCAATAGCCTTGCCGCAGAACTGTATTGAGAGAAAAGTTTGAATCTATTATTAAACCATTTTAATGTCAAGCAAAAGATATTACTAAACTAAACCGTTATATTTACCAGCGGTCATTTGTTCACCCACGCTCAACCTCTCGAAAACATTTTATTTTCTCATTCATCTCCGGTTACGGTTACACCGCATGTAATGCCATTTTCCGGACAACAGCGATGAAATTATGCATCCAGTATCCACCGGGATTGATTTTATCCGAGTTTTCAAATAGTATCCGAATTCGAACGGCACAATGAAACGAAAGCCCCTTTTATTAATTGATGTTAACGAGCACAATGATTGAATCGACTATGCAGGATATTAAAGAACTCTCTGTTGAGGAACTGAGCGCATGGCTTCTGGAGCATTCATGGGAATCCTACCGGGCCCGGCAAATATCAAGATGGATTTATGTGCGACAAGCTGACAGTTTTTCAGACATGACGGACCTCAGCCAGAGTCTTCGCGATGTACTGTCTGAAAATTTCACGATGTCGCGTCTGAAAATCCTGAAAACGGAATCGTCCATCGACGGCGCCAAAAAATATCTGTTCCGGCTGAACGACGGTGAGTACATTGAAAGCGTCCTGATTCCGGAAAAAGACCATTTCACGCTCTGCATATCGACTCAGGTCGGGTGCGTTCAGGGATGCCAGTTTTGCCTGACCGCCAAAAACGGTTTTACACGCAACCTGACCAAAGCCGAGATTGTCTCGCAGGTTCGGGATATCGCAAATGAGCTGAAGGAATCCAAGCCGCTGACCAATATCGTTTTCATGGGCATGGGAGAGCCTCTGGCTAATTATGACAACCTGATTCAGGCCATCGATGTGATTACCAACAGCGATTTCGGTCTCAAATTTTCAACCCGAAGGGTGACGGTGTCGACCGCGGGCATAGTGCCAAGGCTCTCTGACCTGGGGCGAGATGCACAGGTTAACCTGGCAGTTTCCCTGAATGCAACCGATAACAAAACCCGCAGCATGCTTATGCCGATCAACCGGCAATATCCCCTGGAGCAGCTTCTTGAAGCATGCCGAAACTTTCCCCTGAAACCCCGCCGGAGAATCACCTTTGAATACATTCTGATCCGGGGAATAAATGATTTGCCGGATGACGCAAAACGACTGTCCAGGCTGTTACAGTCCATCAAGGCAAAAATCAATCTGATTCCGTTTAACGAATATGACAGGTGCAAATTTAAGCGGCCCGAAACCGCCGATATCCTCCGTTTTCAGGAAATTCTTTTAAAAAACAATTACACCGTCAACATCCGATACAGCAAGGGCCTGGACATATCCGCCGCATGCGGCCAGCTTCGCGCCCGTCACACCGAACAAGCTTCCCCCATCGGGTCATAAACAAAATGGTTAAAAAACAAGGGCTCGATCATAACTTCGGCCACGTTGGCGCGGGCTCCGTCCCGGCATCTTTTCCCCGGATCGCGCAATGTCGTACACCGGGAACAGGCAGGACTCGGCGGCCACACTTCGGAACTATGGCCGAAGTTATGATCGAGCCCCAAAAAAAATCATCCTTTTGTTTATACAACGCTGCAATTACAGCATCAGATGCCTGAATTCATCCGGTGAAGCTGCCACCCCCTTGATGTTGTACTGCCCGGCGGGCGTTCTTACCAGCACATCCGCAACGGTGCCCTTCCCGGCTTTACTGTAGCTTGCACAGATGGATGCGGCAAGAAAGATATCTTCACTGCTTCCCCCATACGGCACGAGGACAACGGGACCGGGTATCTGACTGATGTTAAGAATGAAATCCATTTCAGGCCTGTACAGTTTCAACAATTGTTCGTTTTCTTTCTGCGCTCGACCGACAACGAGCTTTACGGCCTGATTCAAACGAAAATGTCTGCCGTATTTGAGCAGATAAAAATCCGTCTCTTGATCAGAATCCCCGTGATCAAACAAATCCTTAAGCCGGATTGAGTAAATTTTGTCTGTCAGAAGGCACCCCCCGGCAGGCACCGGATATTGAGTGATTTCAAATTCTGCGGCAAGCTGAATTTGAGGTTTACGGGACCTTCCGGACAGATCAAGCAACAGTTCCCTGTTTACCTGACCCTGTTTCTCCGGGATGGTTTCCGGAAGTTTCTTTGCACTCAACGGCCGGAGTATATATCCGTCAAAACCCGAATGTTTTTCCACATACCGAAGCGAGGTTCTGGTCTGTGACATGGGACGCTGTCCCATGACCTCACCGCTGAACAGAAAGTCCATTCCTTTTTTCTTCATCACTTCACCGGCCAGTCTGAACATCAACGCATGACAATCCAGACAGGGATTCATGTTTTTCCCATATCCGCACGGCGGGTGTTTGAGCATGTCAAGATAGGGAGTCGTAATCTGCTGAACCGTTATTGGAATACCGGTCATCTCGGATGCTTTTACCGACTTGTCCGCCGAAAAAAACGGCGTCTCAAACGTAATCCATTCAACGACTATCCCCTGTTCTTTTAATACGAGAGCGGCCAATATACTGTCAAGCCCTCCGGAACAAAGACCTAAAGCCCGAACTTTTTTAGTTGAATTCATACAACCCTGGCCCACTTTCATTCAATGATAATGTCTATTGTGTTGACCATACAAACAGTCCACTGACCTGGTCAGGCAGCGTCTATCCGGAAATATCTGTTTTCCCCGGTTTGTGCATTTGCCCTGTGGCAGGGCGAAGCTCATGACTGAAAAAATTGCAACAGCCAATCGGCAATATTGAATCAGCCAGACAGTAAGGTTCAGCCATCATGCTGAATGAAGAACGCATTGAACTGATCCGACAAATTCTAAAGGTGCCCCCCCCGAATGTCAAGACACAACTCAATTTCAACAACCCGTTTGAATTGCCTATCGCAACTATCCTTTCTGCGCGCTGCACCGTCAAACAAGTAAACTTCGGGGCTTGATCATAACTGCGGCCATATTTTGCTGTGCGTAGCCTCTGAGTCCCGCCCGTTGCCGGCGTACGACATGGCGCGATCCGGGAAAAAGATGTCGGGGCCATGAAGCGTTAAGAAGCGCAAACTGTTTGAGGCTTGCCGAGTTTTTGCGCTTTAGCTTCATGGGCCCGGCATCCCCCGGACCGTGCTGGAGAAGCCGGCAACGGACGGGACGGACCCCGTGACATTGTGGCCGCAGTTATGATCAAGCCCAAACTTCGTCTCCGGAGAATTATTCAAAAAGTTTCCCGCATCCCGTGATATTTCAGAAGCGCCAATCGAACAGATTATTGGACCCACCGGATATGATCTAAATAAAACCAGGCTGATTCAGAATTGTTCGATGGCGATAGTAAAAGAGGTCAATAGAGAGGTTTCAGACACGTTGGAGCTACTTGCTCATACTCCCGGGTATTGGTCGTAAAACCGGTTTGCAGACCGGATGGGTTATTTCCTCAATTGGGCCGAACTGAACCCAACTCTCTTCTCTCTTTATTTTTCTACTTGAAACTGATAATAGCTCTGGCTGTAATATATATCATCGCAGTCATTGAACTGGCTTGTTTTTTTAATGATGCCTGACAGGCCGTGTTGCTGCAACATATTATATGTAACTGCGTCAATTTCCGTACATGAAACGTTTGATCATAAAGGAGGTATCCAGATGACTGAAACAACTGAAACCATCAACAAGGCAGTAAAAATCATGGCGGACAGAGAAGGCAAATATCTGACTTTCACGCTGGGCAATGAAGAATATGGGATCGGCATTTTGAAAATCAAGGAAATCATCGGAATGATGCCGATCACCTCAGTCCCTCAGACTCCGGATTATATCAAAGGGGTAATCAATCTGCGGGGAAAAGTGATCCCGGTTATTGATCTTCGAATGAAATTTGGCATGGAATCCGTAGATTATACGGAACGCACCTGTATCATTGTAGTGGAACTTGCAGGTCCGTCCGGAATCATTCTTATGGGCATCGTCGTTGATTCTGTTTCCGAGGTTCTTAATATCAAAGGCGAGGACATTGAAAACACTCCGGCCTTTGGGATATCTCTGGATACGAGATATATCCTTGGGATGGCAAAAATGGAAAGCGGGGTTAAAATCCTTCTGGACATCGACAAAGTGCTGAGTACCGAAGAGACCGTGTTGATTCAGGATGTCGCGTAGCCTGGTTTATTTCAATCCTGCCCCATTTACGCCGGTTGTCTGACGGATATGATCCGGCTTTCCCTGGAAATCAGAGCATATCCGTCATTTTTGTTCCGCAGACCTTATTTTTTTGGCCATGTTTTCAACACGCGCAATATGCGCCCTGGTTTCGGAAATCAGCTTTTGTATGATCGCTTTATTATACTTTGAATCGCTGTCAAAACGGACAAAGGCATTTTTTTCGATCAACGACCGCTCCCCAGATCCAGTGCCAGCGAGACCGCCCGGCCAAGTGTAAACCTGCGTTGTTCAGCCATTCTGACATCGTCTGCATTTCCAGCTCCTGTCGATAAGATAAAACTATCATGCCTTCATGGTCCGGTCCGCCGGCACGGGGTTCGGTTGAAGCTCGTTTATAAGCCAGGTCTCTAAATTTGACACGAATACGATATTCACGAGTTTAAACAATGCCCATAACATACATACAGGAATCAAAACCACCTGAAATAAGAATAAAGCGACATACAGGACCGTCAAATTTATCAAGGAATCGATGATCTCTCCCATATTATTCAATATCACAGAAAAAATTTCCTTCATTTGTCCGGCTTTTAATTCCAGTCCCCGGGTGGATTCTTTCAGTTTCGAAAAAAAGCCACCGTCCACCGGAAGGTCAAATGTTCCCAGATCGTCATAATGTCGGGAAACGATAGAGAGCTTTTCTCTGGTCATTTCGATCTGTTCATTCAAAAATTTTGAATACACAAAATCCTATGATCACAATATTCAGTTGGATTAAGCTAACGAATGCGCGTCGGCAATTAGTTGGATGATTTGATCAGGGAGAGAATGATTTTTTATCAGCTTTCCAAAACCCGGCAATATTCGATCTGCAT